>JAYUFP010000207.1:0-2239 GCA_043738665.1 Isosphaeraceae bacterium | reverse complement strand
ACGATCTCGAACTCGCGGCGACGATCCTTGACCTTGTCAAAGAAGCGCTTGATGTCGCCTCGACCGGCGATACGAAGCTTGTCGACCTGGACCTTCGTCAGAACCCAGTTGTGCTCGGCGATCTTGATCTTTCGCTCCAGCTTGGAGTCGAGCCGGAGTCGCCTTGCCGTGTCGTTGGAGAACCCCCGGAATAAGTACGTGTCGAAGCTCCGCGGATCGTACGCGAGGACGGTCCGCTTCTGGGACGCTTCATCCACTTCCATTTCGATCCCGTCCTCGTTCCCTTCAGGGTCGGATTCGACGACTTCCTCTCGGAGGGAAACCAGGTTGCGGAACGGATCCGGATTCTCTTCTTTTTGAACGGGACCCGCGATCGCTTTCGCTCGGGCGATCATCGCTTCGCGTTCCTTGTTTTTCGCCTCTGCCTCGTGTTTCAAGGCATCGACGACCCGGCTCACGGGTGCCTGATTAGGAGTCTTTCGGGGTTGCCGTGCCTCAGCCTCGAAGCCGGACGTGATCGCGACACCGACGACGATCGAGACGATCAGGCGGAATTGGTCTCCCATACACCCTCCGCGACATCACTCGCGTGATTGACTCAAGCCGTGCAGTAATGCGCCGATCGCTTTGACACCCGAAACAGGTGCCTGGCACGTCATGCCTTCGCAGACGTAGACGGTCGTTTTTCCATTCAACGCGACCCGGTCCACAAGCAGCCGGACGACCGCCTTCGCCTCGTCGAGTTGGTCCGTCGTCGCCGTCGCGACCACTTTCCCCGGCAGGAACCGCGAGTAGACCGTCTCCATGACACGCTGAAATTCGGCAGGGTCGGAGCCGGAGAGGACCACGATTTCAAGCGGTCTGGGGAGGATCTCACGCGCCAGGGCGATCAGCGCCTGACCGGCCGCCGACGGCACTTTCTCCATCACGGGCTGGAGGATGCGAAGGGTGTCGAGCCCCTTTTCGCGCAGGTCGTCTCGACCCGTCAAGGCCGCGAGCCTGCCGAGCGCTGTCGCCGCCATCGCGTTTCCGGACGGGGTCGCATTGTCGTGGACGTCCTTGGTGCGGGCGATCAGTTCCTCGTGGCTCTTGCCGGTGTAGAAAAAGCCCCCCGCCGCGTCCCCGAACTCGTCGATCATCACGTCCGCAAGGTCAAGAGCCGCCTTCACCCATCGCACGGTTCCGGAGACCTCGTAAAGCCGGGTCAGGCCGTCGATCAAGTTGGCGTAGTCGTCGAGATAGGCGTTGAAGCGGGCGCGGGCGTCCTTGTAACTGTGCAGCAATCGCCCGTTTTCGCCCCGCATCGTGTCGAGCAGGAAGCCCGCGGCTTTTTCCGCCGCGTGCAAGTAGTCGGGTTGGCATAAGACCCGCGAGCCTTCGGCCAGCGCGGCGATCATCAGGCCGTTCCAGGACGTGAGAATCTTGGTGTCCTTGGCCGGTGGGATGCGTTTTTCCCGAGCGGCAAGGAGCTTGGCTCGGTCACGGATGGGTCCGACTTCTCGGTCACCGATCGGCCCGCCGGGCTCTCCTTCCTCACGAGGCCGAGGCAAGTTCAGAATGTTGTGACCTTCCCAGTTCCCTGAGACGGTGACGTCGTAAAGCTGGGCGAAGATCTTCCCCCGTTCGGGACCCAGCACCTCCATGACCTCGTCGAGCGTCCAGACGTAATATTTCCCCTCGACCCCCTCGCTGTCGGCGTCTTCGGTCGCGTAAAAGGCCCCCTCCGGGTCGGTCATCCGGCTCAGGATGTAATGAAACGTCTGATGGACCACCCATCCGTAGGCCGGATCGTCCGTGAGCTGCAAGGCTTCGAGGTAAGCCGTGGAGAGAAGCGCGTTGTCGTAAAGCATCTTCTCGAAGTGGGGGACCAGCCAACGCGCGTCGGTCGAATAGCGCGCGAAGCCGCCGCCGAGGTGGTCGAAGATTCCGCCGCGAGACATCTTGTCCAGGGTCAGCCGAACGGCGTGGAGCGCCTTTTCCTCGCCCGTCCAGGCGGCGGACCTCATGAGCACTCGCAGGTCCATCGGGTGGGGAAACTTGGGTGCGCTGCCGAAGCCCCCTTCCTTGGGGTCGAAGGCGCGGAGGAGAGATCGGGTGGCCCCGACGATCAGATTCGTATCCAGGCTGCCATCTCCACGGGGAGCTTCACCCATCGCGCGGAGTCGTTCGGTCATCTCTCCCGCCGATTCGGTGATCTCCTCGCGGCGTTCGAGCCAGGCCTGATGGACGCTCAGCAGCA
>JAYUFP010000206.1:0-2241 GCA_043738665.1 Isosphaeraceae bacterium | reverse complement strand
CTCGTCAACGCCTCGTCCGGTGATGTTCCCGAGGAACCGTTTTCGGGATGTCCCGATCAAGACGACGCATCCCAAGGTCGCAAATCGCTTGAGGTTCCGCAAGAGTTCCAGGTTGTGCTCGAGCGTCTTGCCGAACCCGATGCCGGGGTCGACGGCGATCCGTTCGCGGGGAATTCCCGCCGATTCCAGGGATTCGACGCGGCGGGCGAGATATTCGTAGACCTGGGCCACGACGTCGTGGTAAACCGGCTCCGCCTGCATGGTTTTGGGCGTGCCGGCCATGTGCATGACGACGACCCCGGCCCCGGTCTCGACGGCCACATGGACCATCGCCGGGTCGCCGGTCAGGCCGGTAATGTCGTTGATGATCGTGGCACCTGCGTTGATGGCCTGTCTCGCGACCTCGGCCTTCGTGGTGTCGACCGAGATCGGAATCTTCAACGCTGCGATGGCTTCGACAGCCGGAATGACGCGCCGGAGTTCTTCCGCCAGAGGAACAGGCTCGGAGCCCGGCCGACTCGATTCCCCACCGATGTCGAGGAGGTCGGCACCGTCCTTCACAAGTCGCGCGGCATGCTCCAAGGCGCGTTCAAGTCCAAGCCACTGACCGCCGTCGGAAAAGCTGTCGGGCGTGACGTTGAGCACGCCCATGATCTTCGCGAACGGGTTTGAATCATCGACGATCGTCCGTCCGCAAGCGTCCCAGCGAATCATCGGAGAGAATCCTGTTGTCGTTCGCGGAGTCGGAGAGCACTCAGGGCTGTTTCGTTTTCAAGAAACCGAGACGTCCGATGGCCGATGTCCGATGGTCAATGACCAATCGAACGATAGGGGATCTGGGGAAGATCGCCGTCTGATTTCTTGGTCATTGACCATCTTGGTTGAGCGGGTAAGGCTACCACGGGGTCTCCTGAAGATCGCGGTCTGATTTCTCGGTCATTGACCATCTTGGTTGAGCGGGTAAGGCTACCACGGGGTCTCCTGAAGATCGCGGTCTGATTTCTTGGTCATTGACCATCGGTCATCGGTCATCTTGAGAACTCCACGTCGAAAATGAAACCGCCCCGGGAGAGCACTCACCAGGCCTTTTCCATCATATCCACGATCTGCTTGGCCAGGGCCTGGTTCGTCCGGTAGAAAGCGGTCTCGGAGGTCTCGCCGATTTCGGGGATGAAGTTGAAATTCTCGGCGATGATCGTCGGCCCGCGATCGAGGTCTTCCTCGGTCGGCGGGTTGTGGGTCCAGCTCACCGAGGCGTTGAGCATCGCCACAAGCTGGCGCGGGAGGTTGAACGGATTCTCGACGACCAGGTTCTTGTCGGCGAAGTTGATCGTGCCGTCAAGAATCGTGTCGGCACCTTGTTGCTTGCCCACGACCTTGTAAGGCGTTCGCTTTTCGATTTCAAGGTCGACGAGATTGGTCAACTGGATGTTGACGTCGCGTCGAAAACTGATCGATCGAAAGATCGGCACGTAAACCGTCTTGATCGCCGTGTCGAAGGGCTGGCGGATCGAGTAGCCGCACCCCGCCTGCACGGCGAGCGTGACACCCGCCGCCAGGAACGACCGCCTTGAGAGCTTCAGGTCGTGGTCCATCGGTCAGTCCCCTCCCTGGGGTCGGCGTTAGTTCATGCCACCCATGCCGCCCATGCCACCCATTCCCATGCCGGGCATACCGCCCATGCCACCCATGCCGCCCTGTCCACCGGAGGCTCCGGGTGAGGCGCTGCCGGGTTGGGACATGATCTTGCTTGGCTTGGTGAGTTCGCGAGGCATCTTGGCGAGCGACGCGAGCTGGGTCTTGGCCTTGGCGGCCCAGGGGGATTTGGGCCATTTCTGGGGGATCTTGCCGAACATGTATTCGGCCGACGCGACCTTGCCGGTCTTCTTGTAATACGCGCCGTACACGTAGGCCCGTTCCGCTTCCTGATCGTTGATCACGTCGAGGATGTGGTAGAGCTTTTCGTTGCCCGCGGCGCGGTCGGGGAAGCTGGCCATGGTCTGCTTCACGAGTTCCCTGGCTTTTTCGAGACCTGAGCCGTCGTATTCGGGGCCTACGTAGCCTTTCATTCTCGCGTCGATCGCGGCGAGCTGGGCACGCTGAAGGTGAGGGCTACGGGGGTGATCGGCGATGAGCTGGTCGTAGTAGATGCCCGCCGCTTCGTAGTCGCCGCTGTTCATGTGTTCGTCGGCGATCCGGAGCACGGCGTCGTCGGCGAGCGGTCCGGTCGGATTGTGCTGG
>JAYUFP010000205.1:0-7021 GCA_043738665.1 Isosphaeraceae bacterium | reverse complement strand
GCCGTCTTCGACGCTCCGCGTCGTCCGGCCGCTGAAGAATACGGACGCGGAGCGTCCCAGACGGCATTCCCACGGAGGACCGTGGGAACGAGTGTGGTTTCCAGCCCTCTGTCGGTACATTGAAAAAAAACGGGGAGGACTGAAGCCGCGTCGCGACGTCTGAATGGCCGTCACGGTTTCTTGGCGTCTTCGGAAGGCTTCTGGGCGGCTTCCTTACTACTTTCTTTCGCATTGCCCGCTTTCGGTTCCCCTCGGGGTTTCGATTCCGGGATCGGTTGATCGGCGGCCCGCCCTTTAAACGTGAGAGTCTTCAATGTCGCGGCGTTCAGGGTCACCACGCCGAGATCCGTCCGGAGCTTCCAGTTTTCAACGAGGACATTCCCCGATATCTCCAAGCCTGACGATGTGACGACTGTGCCCTCCGCGAGTGGCATCATGTTTGCGTACATGATGACCTGTCCGTTCCGCAGGGGAGTGAACCGGATTTCTTTGACTTTATCGGGCTCGACCTCGTAACAACCGAGCTCGCAATCGACGACCACCCAGCCGAGCGTCATCGCGCCGGAGACCGATTGGCCTCCCGACGTGGTCACACCAACGGAATAAGCCACGGACGGATGAGCCGTGGATTGCCTCTGTCCGCTCATCATTATCCGACTGGGCCTGCCGCCGGGGCCGCCCCCGCCCATGCCCCCGAATTGTGCGTGCGCCGGCCCGGCGGAGACGCCGAGATTCAGCGCGAGAGTCAACGCGAGCACCGCCAACGTTTTCGACATGTCGGAACCCTTTTTTCAACAGTTAACGGCCTTGGTTCCAGTAAATCTTCACGTTGTGCGTTGATCGCCCCCCCGCGAGGATGTCAGGTCGGCCGTCCCCGTTCAGGTCCGCCGCCACGAGATCCTCGCAGCCGACCCCGCCGTCGTCGATCGTGTGCCGGGTGAAGGCCGGCGGGTGGCTCCCGGGGGTCGGGTCGTAGACGAAGACGCCGGGTCCCTTGGGACGTTTCGAGGCGTCCTTGTTCGCGTCGCGCTGGCCGATGATGAGTTCTTCATCCCCGTCGCCGTCAAGGTCCGCACACCAGACGGCATGGCCCCATTGCACGGGTTCGTCGATCACTTTGCGATCCCAGAGCCCTTTTCCCGACGCGGGCTGCGAATAGACGACCACCTGGAAGCCGTGCCAGGGTTCGATCGTCGCGATGTAACGTCGGCCGTCGGCGAGCTTGCCCACTTTCACTTCGCTGGATCCTTTGAAAGGGTTCGTTCCTTGATTCCCCTCGCCCAATTTGGTCTTGATCCATTTTCCCGACTTCTCGCGTTCCAGGCAGAACACCCCTTCCCAGCCCGCGACGATGATCTCGTCCTTGCCGTCGCCGTTGAAATCGATCAGTTGAAGGTTGTGCGTGGTGTGCAACGATTCGTCGGCCACTTCGTACTTCCATTCGCCCTTCGCGGGGTCAGCGGGAACGTCATAAACCAGGATGCGAACCCCCTGTCCGTCGCCCCAATTCGGGCCTTTCGTCCCCCGCCCTTGCAGCGGGGCGACCACGAGTTGCTTCTTGCCCGAGCCGGTCAAATCACCCCAGCGCATCCGGTGAACGGTCGGCTCCGAGCCGATCGGAAGCACTTGCCAACTCGAATCCGATGTCCCGATTTTCGGTCGGCGGAGCCACTGAATCGTGCCTCCCGTCCTCGTGTCGGCGGGCTGCCACGAGGCCCCGAGCGCGAAGTCGACCAGGCCGTCGCCGTCAATATCATGGGCCTGGATGCAGACGTTATCGCGCTCGGTGGCGTTCTTGATGAGGACGTGTTTCTTCCACGAGGGGTTGGCAAACCAGTAAACGGCATCTTCAGAGACGGCGACCGCGTCGGGCTTGCCGTCTCCATCGACGTCGGCCGCGGCGACCGCATAGCAGACGTTGCCGACGTGCGGGTCGATTTCCTGCGCTTTGAATGTCGGGAAGTCGGCCGCCATCGCGGTCCCGCAGAGAAGACACGGCAAAAACCCGAGGCGAATGGCGTACATCCCGAGAACCTCCGAAGGCAGGAAAACGCGGCGAACGACCCCATCCCGAGGATGGCCGAACCGGCCGGGAGACGCCAGGAAAAATCCGGTTCAATCTGGTATAATCGTCTTTGGAAGGCGGAAAAAGGGGGGCCGGCGAGGCAGATTACCATGGCGACTGTGACCGAAACTTCGGTGCAAGCGAATCCGATTGAGAGCCCGAGCGACTTCGAGCCGGAGGGGCTTTACGAGTTCATCGACGAGACCTTCGTGGAGAAAACCGTGAGCGCGCTCTCGATCGCCATCGCGAACATCCTCTTGCGTTGGTTGGGCAACTACTCGCTGGACAACCGCCTTGGGAGTGCCTGGGGGGAGATGCTCTTCCGCTTGAGGAGTTTACCCCGACTCGATCGTCGTCCCGATTTGGCATTTGTCTCCAATCAGTCATGGCCAATTGACAAACTTCCGCCGCGAACCGCAGCGTGGGAAGTCGTTCCTGATTTGGCCGTCGAAGTCGTCAGTCCAACCAACCGGACGTACCTGGACGAGAAGAAGATCGACGACTACTTCCGAGCCGGAACAAAAGCCGTCTGGGTGATCTTTCCTGAAGCCGCGAAGATCTACGTTTACGGCAGCCCGAAAGCCGCGACGATCTTGACGCGTGGCGACACCCTCGACGCCTCGCCTGTTATCCCCGGCTTTCGTTTTGAACTCGACGCGTTGTTCGGCGAACCGATCGCCGAGGATGCCTGATTCGATGCCGCCGACGCCGCGAATTCGGGAAAGAACCGCAGAGAAGACAAGGCGGAAACCCGAGGCGAATGGCGTACATCCAGAGAACCTCCGAAGGCAGGAAAACGCCGCGAACGACCCCATCCCGAGGATGGCCGAACCGGCCCGGAGATGCCACCAAAAACCAGGGACGCCTGTTATCGTGTCACTCTCAATTCGTGCCAGGAAAACGAGTGGAAGCGCGAGGGGCAACACAATGGCGACTGTCACCGAAATTCCCTTGGAAGCTGCCAAGATTGAGGCTGCCATCGAAGCCGAACCGGACGGGCTTTACGAATTCGTCGATGGACATTATGTGGAGAAGACTTTGGGCGCATCCGAGCTTGAACTGGCGAATGTCCTCGCGGAGATGCTCAACGCGTATGTCAAGCCGAATCGCTTGGGCCGGGTTCGGATTGAAGTGATTTTCCGCCTCAAGACTTCGCCCCGATTGGACCGCCGTCCTGACGTGGCGTTCGTCTCCGAGTCGACATGGCCCGCCGATCGCCGCATACTGCCGGCCTCCGCCTGGGAGGCGGTCCCCGATCTTGCCGTCGAGATCGTCAGCCCAACGAATCGAACGAACGCGGACAGACAGAAAGTTCACGAATATTTTCGGGCGGGATCGAAGGCAGTCTGGGTGATTTACCCGGATCTTGCGACGATTTACGTTTACAGTAACCCGAAAACGGTGACGATCCTAACGCACGGCGACACGCTCGACGCCTCGCCGGTGATTCCCGGATTCACGATCGACCTCGGCGCGTTCTTCGGCCCGCAGGCTGAAGAAACGGCCTGACCAGCCCCCGACCTTTCGCAAATCCTCGCGTTGACTCTTCGGTTCCGCTTGACACCCGCCACGGCGTTGTTACATTACTAGCTTCACGTTGTCCGGCCGACGGTCCCTTTTGCGTTGCGCGGGGACGGCGTTCGGTTTCGGCACGGATGGCTCGGGGCGTTTCGAACCGGCTTCGCGACGAATCGTCCCCCGCACCCCGACCGGGCCGCGACAAGCACAGTACAGGAAATGACCTCGGCCGGTTATCGGGTCGCACAGGCGAGCCGGCCGGAGGGAATGGAACTATCGACCTATGCCCACGATCAATCAGCTCGTCAAGAAGCCCCGCCGGCCCGTGGTGTACAAGACCAAGTCGCCCGTGCTCGAAGGCTGTCCGTTCAAGCGAGGCGTCTGCCTTCAGGTCAAGACAATGACCCCGAAGAAGCCGAACTCGGCCCTCCGGAAGGTCGCGCGTGTCCGGCTCTCCAACGGCAAGGAAGTCACCGCGTACATCGGCGGCGAAGGCCATAACCTTCAGGAACACTCGATCGTCCTGGTCCGCGGCGGTCGCGTCCGCGACTTGCCGGGCGTTCGCTACCACATCGTCCGGGGCGTGCTCGACAGCCTCGGCGTGAGCGACCGTAAGCAGGCCCGCTCCAAGTACGGAGCCCCCAAGAAGGGTGCCGCCCCCGCCAAGGGTGCGAAGGGTGCCAAGAAGAAATAAAACCTTCGCTGTCTAGAACTTAACGAGAATTCGGCCCACACTCACCCGACCACGGACGAACGCATGTCCCGCAAGTTCACCATGAGCAAGGCCCAGCTCCGACCGGACCCCCGGTTCGGCTCGAAGCTGGCGAGCAAGTTCATCAATTGCCTGATGCACGACGGTAAAAAGTCCGTCGCCCAGAAGGTCTTCTACGACGCGACCGACCTGATCGCGCGTCGGCTCCCGAATGAGAGCCCCATCGACGTCTTCAACCGGGCCATCGAAAACGTCAAGCCGATGATTGAAGTCCGCTCCAAGCGGGTCGGAGGCGCGACGTACCAGGTTCCCATGCAGGTCAACAAGGTTCGTCAGCAGACCCTCTCGGTCCGCTGGATTCTGATGGCCGCCCGAGAAAAGAAGGGCCGGCCGATGCACGTCAAGCTCGCCGACGAACTGATCGCCGCCTACAACCGCGACGGTGCCGCCATCACTCGTCGCGAGAACGTCCACCGCATGGCGGACGCCAACAAGGCTTTCGCGCACTTCGCCTGGTAAGGTCCGGTACGGAAGACTCCGAATCCATTAAGTGGCCCCGGCGCTGAGTGAATCAAACTCGACGCCGGGGCCGCTCCGTCGATCCTTGGGATCATCTCAAAATTCCGGATCGGCCGGTTCCCGGGGTGAGTTCGCGAAGCGCAACCCATCGGTTGATCGAGGTTGGCTGGTCTGTAGTGATGGCGTCGGTGCCGGACTTGCGTCAAAGACGCCCGTTGATCCCGGTCTTGTCGGAGCAGCCAACTCTCTCTCAGGAAAACACCACTCGCCCCGGCCGATTCCCGTCGGGCTCTTCCACGCGGATCTGGCGATTCAAGAACGCCTGAACGGTCCGGGCGTTGGTACGGAGGTGTTCGGTCACGTCCGACACCGTGAAAACGCTGGTTCCCGGAGCGAGCGCAAGGGGAATCATGATCTGGTCAGCGGAATGCGGGTCGACCGCGCCGTTGTGGGTCGCGTCGTGAGCGAGGAGTTCGTCGACGGCCTCGTCGGCGACTTGATCGGCCGGCTTTCCGCGCTCCCCGAGGCCGATGAACGTCGCGGGGGCCGACACGCCTTCATACTCGACGGATAGGACGATCGCCGTCCCCGGCGAGGAACCTTTCCATTCGATCGTCTCGATCGCAATCGGGGCGTCGCCGGCAATCCCGTCGTCCGAAAGGCGTTGCTCGGCCCTTCCCTTGAGCCGCTCGGCGATTGACGCTTTAAGTCCCGAGACGCCCGCCTTGCCCGTGATTCGCACGATCCGGCCGCGCTCCGTCAGGTTCAGAGAGCGGAGTTCGGCGGGCTCGATCCAGGCGTCGAGCCTTCCCCCTCCTCGCGGGTAAAAACCGGCCTTGGGCATCGTAAGAGCGATCGGGCAACCGAGTTCGGCGAGGTGGGCGCGCCAGGTCGATTCCAGGAACGGGAATGAAGGGGCCTTGGTGTTGAACGTCCCGCCGGAAAGAGTGACCCGCACTGGAGACTTCGCGCGGAGGGCGATCGGCAAATGAAGCGTCTGGAGGACCAAAGCGGTCGCCCCGGCGGTCCCGATGTCGAGGGAGAGGTCGGCCGGAGTGTACGATCCGGGACGAAACACCAGGTCGCGCGAGCCGACCTCGGCCCCGGTGACCTCGGCATTCCCGAGCGCGGCGGCGGCCTCGACGGCGGTGAGGTGCTGGGGACGCAGGCCGGGCTTCTGCCGGTTCGCGCGGATCTTGACGATCCGGAACGGAGTCCCGGTCAAAAGTGAGAGCGTCAGCGCCGTGCGAAGAATCTGTCCGCCCCCTTCGCCTTCGGACCCGTCGAGGGTGACAAGCCGGGGAGTGCGATCGGGGGTGGTCGGAGACACGGGAAAGTTCCTTTCGGTGGCGGTCGTCCCGGCTCCGAACGCGTGATTTTCCAGGTGAGGCCCCGGAGCCGCCGTCAGTGCGCCGGCGTGTCCCGCGTGGGTCATCCATCGCCGGGTCGTCGGCGTCGCGTTCGTTGGACGGGGTTGCCGATCCATCGGGTGAGACTCCAGTCCTTGGCGTCAGGTTCGCGTGATCGACAGGGGAGAGCCGCGTCTCAAGGGGCTTTCGGCTTCGCGTCTTCCTTCCGCATCAACGCCGCGGCGGCACGGCTCGCGAACGGCAGTTCCGGCGGCTCGACGGGGCGGAGATTCGACGGCGACTTGGGTTGGCTACCGGGCTCGCCGAGGTTCGAGCGCGTGGCCCAGACGATCATGACTTTTTGGATCATCCGGTCGCTCTTTTCTTCGGGTTGCAGGAAAAGAAAGCTGCCGAGGCTCCCTTTCCGCTCGGTGATGCAACCGATGACCGCCACCTGTCCGGGTTCGAGAACCAGACCCGCGGCGAGGTCGCGGAGGGTCTCCTCCTGCTGGCCGTCCTTGAGCTGAAAGTCCATGGGGGTCGTGTTGTTGACCGCCGAGGCGTCGAAGCGACGGAACACGGCGCCGTGGTGGATCTCGGGAGAGAAGCGGAGGGCGACGCCGGTGGAACCCTCTTGCGAGGCGGTCACGCGGAACCAGCCGCTCGCGTCCTTGTAGTCTTTTCCGAAGGCCCGGCCGTCGCGGTTCAAGAGCAGGCTTGCGGTCGGGCGCGGGGATCCCAGGGAAGCCAGGGTGTTTGAGCCGTCGGGCAGGACGAATTCCGCCGGGTCGACCTGGTTGGGCGGAGGGGCTTTCATCGCGGTTTCGACAGCGGGAGGAATGCCCCCGGTGATGATCC
>JAYUFP010000204.1:0-2244 GCA_043738665.1 Isosphaeraceae bacterium | reverse complement strand
GGTCGACCGGGTTTTCGGGGAGGACCGGCGTGGCGGGGAAATCGAGCGCGATCCAGCCGTCCTTGAGCGAAGCCGAGAGCCTCCCACTGTTTGTATCGAACTGCGCCGGGATCTCCGGGGCAAGGTGCCCCTCGGTCCAGAGCGCGTGCGCCGAGGCGAGCGTCGCGTGGCCGCAGAGGTCGACCTCGACCCGGGGGGTAAACCAGCGGAGTCGATAGGTCCCGGGGGCCGTGCCGGGTTCGTGATAGAGGAACGACGTCTCCGAGAGGTTCATCTCGCAGGCCACGGCCTGCATCCAGTCGTCCGGGCGGGGGCTTCCCAGGACGCACACGGCCGCGGGATTCCCCCCGAACGGGCGTTCGGTGAATGCGTCCACCTGAATAATCGTTTGTCCCATCGGGAACGGGCTCCGGGCATGATCGATTGTTCGCGTCGTCGCTTCAGAATACCCGATTCGTGAGTGCAAATCGGAGGGTGACTCGCACGGAACTTGAAAACCGAGGAAACGCGGAGAAGGCGAAAGACTCGTGACGAACGGTCACGACTCTAATAGCGTCAAATTGCGCAATTCCGTGCCGTTTCCTTCTCGATCATCCTCTTCGAAACACGGCAGGCCCGACGAATCGGGCCTGCCGTCGCGTCGGGGTCGTTCTCTACAGCGATTATCGGTTCAGGGTCGCGATATTGGGGACTTCCGCCAGGTTCATCATTCCCTGATGGATCCCGTTGCGTCGAACGATGTAAAACTGAACGCTTTGAGACTGCGACGTCTCAGGCTGGCGGAGGATGAACAGGACATTGTCGGGCCGGATCGTTTCCCAGTGACGGGTGCCGACGTTCATTCCCACGAGGATATCCCCCTTCTGGATCTTCGCGGTGTCCCCGGCGCTCCCTGGATTGACCGCCTGCACGTATAGCCCCCCCCGCAACTTGGGAGAGGCGGCGACCACGTACTCCGGGGCCACCGGCGTGGTCTTGAGCCCGAGCGCCCGCCAGACCTGTTCGCCGGCATCGACCGTCGCCGCGGTGCGGGAAACCGGTTTCACTTCCAGGTTGAGAGCCTGCTCTTGCCCGCCTCGGCGGATCTGGACGCGAGTGGGACGCCCGGGGGCGGCGTCGAGGAATCCACGCTCGATATCCAGAGGGGTCGACACCTGGATCTCGCCGACCCGGACGACCTGGTCTCCCGGCTTGAACCCGGCCAGTTCGGCGGGACTCCCCGCCTGAACGTCGGAGAGAACGACCGAGCGGGCATGCGCCGCGTTCACTAACTCGTCGGCCACCAGGCCGTGCCAGAGCGAGGCGAGGCGTCGCGTGCTCATCATGTCATAGGCGACCTTCTTCACGTCGTCGATCGGCAACGCGAAGCCGATGCCCTGAGCCCCGGCGCGGACCGCGACGTTGATGCCGATCAACTCCCCATCAATGTTCACAAGCGGACCGCCGGAATTTCCGGGGTTGATGCAGGCGTCGGTCTGGATCAGGTTGCGATAGACTTGCTCGTCGGAGAGCGTGACGTTTCGCTTCAGTGCACTCACGATTCCGACGGAGACGGTGTTTTCATACCCGAAGGCGTTGCCGATCGTGATCACCGACTCGCCGACCATCAGGTCCGCGGACGAGCCGATCGCGATGGCCGGGAGCGGGCGGCCCGCGTCGACCTTCAACATCGCCAGGTCCATCTGTTCGTCGAACTGGAGAACCCGTCCCGGATACACCGAGCCGTCCGAGAGGTGGACTTCGATCCCCTGCACCTTATCGACGACGTGGTGATTCGTGAGAATATAACCGCGCCCATCAATAATGACGCCCGTTCCCATGCCGCTGACGCGAGGTCTGGCGTTCTCCTCGGCGGTGAACGGCCATCGGCTCGACGACGACGCTTTCTTTTCGCTCGATATGCTCACCACGCTGGGCTGAACTTTTTGCACCGCCTCGACGACGGGCGTCCGCCGTTGGGCCTGCCCCGCGGTGGCGAGCGGCGGCGGCGCCAATCCCGCTCCCAACACGGCCAAACCCAGAAACGCGGCGGTCCCGACGCGTAACCGTTGATTTCGGATCCGAGGCAGTGGCACGGTGGTGGTCCCCTCTCTGGGATGATCCGGCCGTCCCGGATTGATCCTGAACAGGCGAGGCGATCGTCATGACCCGGTCGGCACATTTTGCCGACCTTGCCACGGCGTCTCGATCTGTCCCCGATCGCTCCCGCGTTTGGCCCTTGTGACGTCGACCCAAGCCCCTTGG
>JAYUFP010000203.1:0-2246 GCA_043738665.1 Isosphaeraceae bacterium | reverse complement strand
CCGTAACGAGTGACGACCTGTTTGCCCCCCGGAACGTCCAGGGTCCGCGAGTGGGCGAACGAAGGACCGAGAAGGGCGATCAGGAACGCCGAAGCCGCCGCGAACGATCCGGACGCGAGTCGTGGCCGCATGGTCGCCCCCTCGATGCCGTGGCGTGACGAGTGACGGAAAATCATCATTGCCGACAGTACGAGAGTCCAGTGTGAGTCGCGCCTCGATCGTTCGCAAGGAAAATGTCGATGCCAAGCTGTTTTGCAGGGAGGGACTGACTCCGCCCCGCGGCGTTCCCGGGACTGAAGCCTTGGACCTGTTTAGCGGGACCGATGCTTGAATTCGCCTTGTTTTGTAGGGTCCGCTATTGCGGACCATCTTTGATTCGAGGGTAAACCGCGGATGGTCGGCAATAGCGGACCCTACAAAACAAGGCAAATCCGTGTGCTCACCCCCCACCGCCATGCAAGGCCGCCCCCGCCGCCTCCGCGCCTTCGGCCAACCGTTCGCGACGGGTCAATCGCGTAGGCCCGAGTTCCGACGCCGGGGCGACTTGCAACGACCGGAGGAAGCTCATAAGCTGTCCCCTGTGCGTATGGGAGAGGTTCCCGAACGCATCGGCCGAAGCCTGGGCCTCGCCGCCGTGGGCCTGGATCGCGGCCGAAATCGTGGCGGCGCGGCCGTCGTGCAGGAAGGGGCCGGAGGCGGCCAGCCCCCACAGCGGGGGCGTCTTCCACTCCTGCGATTTCGGCACTCCCGGAGTGCTTTCCTCGTCGGTCCCGTAATAAACCCCGCTGTCCGAAAGCCCCGAGCCCATGTCGTGCAAAAGTAAATCGGTGTACACGCCTTCCACGCCTCCGAGGCTCGGCCGGTGGCACTCGGCGCAACGGATCCGGTCGAAGACGATGCGCCCGGCCTCGGCGAATTCATTGGGCTTTTCGACGGGCGAGGGGAGTCCTCGGACATACGTGACGAGTGCCCGGCAGTCGCCTTCCGACATGTCGAGCTTGGGCCTTTCGCGGTCCCCGTAGCCGTTGGGGTCGGCGACCTGGTGATGACCGGGGACCTCCAGGCCCATCTCATTGGCGCAGGCGGTCCGGACGAACTCGTTGAGGTCGGCGACCTGCCCCTTCCACCCGAACCGGCCGATCCGACCGTCCCTGAGACGACTCACCCGCCCTTTCACAACAATCCCCCTGCCGTCGTCCCCGAATACCCGTGACTGTCGCCGCTCCTCGGCCAGGATCGCCTCTTCAGAGATCGCGTCGATCCGTCCCGATCCGAAGAGAGCAGGGGCGCTTCGCCGTGAGACGACCATCCGGAACTTCGGCGGCGGCGGGGGAGGCGGGGTGTCCGCGTCACCCTTGAGATCCCTGCCGCGGAAGCCCCCAAAGACCCCGGTGCGTCGCGGCGCGGGGGGCGTTGTGCCGAAATCCTTCGCGGCCTTCCGCCACTCTTGATACGTCGGCGAGAGCCCGAACCGGTGCAGGACGATGCTCCCGCTCTCGACCAGGGCGGGGTGGATCGCCGCGAGCGGGCCGCGAGCGGTCTTTTTGCCCTTCTCGACGCTCAAGGGGAGGGCGGTGAGCAACTCGACGTTCCTGCTGTTGGTCCCCCCGCCGCCGGGGCCGCCGAGCCCGTGACAGGCGACGCATGACTTCTCGTTGAACACCGGCCCGAGGCCGTCACCGCCGCGGCTCTTCGGGTCGTCGGCCGTCCATTCCCGCAAAAACAGCCGACGCCCCAGCGCGACTGTCGGGTCTTTGGGAGCCCCGTGCCATTCGGGGTCGGGACCGATGGCCAGGGCCGGTGTCGCGAGGGTCGCGAAAACGCATGCGAATAACGGGGATTTTCGATTCGACATCGGAAGCTCGGCGCGCATCAAGACCTCCCCGCCGCAGCCCTTCGGCGTGTTCGCCGTTTGGAGAAAAGGGCGCGGCTCGTGTCGAGGGCGACGGAATGGTTCAGAGGCGAACGGGGTGCGGAGCGACCCGCCCTTGAGGCAGGCGACGCCCACACGGCTTCTCTCTTCGACGTTTCGCCCGACGCGTCTATTCGAGCCTTGGGAAATTCGAACGGGGTGGTGAGCAAGACATTTAGCACTACAGCGCTAAATCGCGATTGACTTTTTCATCCAAAATCGGCGGGCTCATGATGGATTGCGGGGTGGTGTCTCAAGTTTGCCGAATCCGGGGTCCGATCCGGGTGCCGCGGATTGTACTCAACCCGTGCGCCATCAGTCGTTCACAGCGCAC
>JAYUFP010000202.1:0-19909 GCA_043738665.1 Isosphaeraceae bacterium | reverse complement strand
AGATCTTCCTGACTTACCGTTCCGTCGGCGTCGATGACCTTATCGGATGGGCGTGCCCGACGTTCGCACGGACTTGATTTCCGATTGCAGGTCATGATTCGACCTGGACCCGACTTCGTTGCCACGATTCCGGACGCCGTTCGGTCCTCGACCGTGGTCGTCGTCTCCCAAAAAGGCGGTCTTGGTGAGCTGGTACACTCGGCTCTTGAACCTGGTGCGGAAGGGCCGGAAGCCCGGGAAATCGTCCGAGCGTGACCTCGAAGTCACCGGCGATTATCCCGTTCCTTCCTCGCTGTCGCACCTCCCCGGAACTCTCAAGCTCCGGGTCGGCGTGGTATCGACGGTCGGGAATGTTCGCCCTTTGAACGAGGACAATTTCTACGTTCCCGGGCAGAAGTCAGTGGTCAACGGCGGGTCGAGCTTTGGCGGCAGCGTCCTCCCGGCTGGGAACACGGAATCGGCGCTGAACCTCTTCATCGTGGCAGACGGGATGGGGGGCCAGGCCGCCGGCGAAGAGGCGAGCCGGATGGCCGTGGAGATCATCCCCAGATCCCTGGCGCGTCGACTCAACGCCGGCGAAAGCGAGCCGAAAGCGGTCCAGACGGCGATCCGGGAAGCGGTCGCCGAGGCGAATCAAGAGATTCTCGGGTCTTCCGGAACGGTGACCGAGTATTCGAATATGGGGACGACCGTCGTCCTCGTCTTATTCCGCAACGATCGCGTCTATGTCGCCGGGATCGGCGATTCCCGCGCCTACCGTCTACGAGACGAAAAGCTCGAACAACTCACGAAAGACCATTCGTTGGCGGACGCGTTGCTCGAAGCGGGCACGATCTCCAAAGATGAACTTCAAAATCACAAATACAAGAATATCCTGTACCTTTACCTGGGGAGCAAGGACGCGCGGGGCGGCCCTGAAGACGTCCGCGTGCTTGACGTCCGCTTGGGGGACCGCTTTTTGCTGGCGAGCGACGGGTTGACGGGAGTGGTCAACGACGAGCAGATCGTTCGACTTCTCGGCGGGAACGACCCCGCGCATGAAGCGGCCCGCGCGCTAAAAGACCTGGCTTTGGCAAGTGATTCGCGAGACAACGTGACTTGTCTCGTGATACACGTCACGGGAGAATCAAGCGACGCCTCCGCGGCGAGCGCTTGAATCGAGCCATCGATTGCACCGTGGACGCAAGCGGTAGGGACGGGCGGGATGAATGACAGGTCTTGACGTGTTCTTGGCCGATGTCAAGAAGAGCGGCCTTGTTAAAAAAGCGGACCTTGAGCGCGTCGCGTCCACTCTCGGACCGGGGTTGGAGGACGACGCGGCCGTGAGGTTGGCGCGCGCCCTGATCCAGAACGGCCGGCTCACGACCTACCAGGCCCGCAAGATCCTCAGCGGTGCGACGCGAGGGTTCATTCTGGGAGGATACCGGATCCTCAACGCCTTGGGCGAGGGGGGGATGGGGAAAGTCTACCTGGCCTCGCACGAACAGACCGGCGACAAGGTGGCAATCAAGGTTCTCCCCCCGCAGAAGGCCCGCGAGGAGGCGAACGCCCTGCTCCGCTTCCGCCGCGAAATGGACCTCTCCCGCCGCGCTTCGCACCCCAACCTGGCCCGCACCCTCGACGTCGGGAGCGATGGCGATGTCCACTTCATGGTGCTCGAGTACATCCCCGGCGAAAGCCTTTACGACGCCGTGAAAGGACCCCGGGGCGGACCGTTGCGAGTCACCGATGCCGCGCGACTGTTTCTCAAGGTCGTCGACGGCCTCGACGCCGCCCACGCCGCCGGGATCGTGCATCGTGACATGAAGCCGTCCAACATCATGATCACACCCGACGGCGACGCCAAAGTGCTCGACCTCGGCCTGGCCCGGGCTCTCGGCGACGAGAAACCGCTCACCCGCCCTAACATCGTCGTCGGCACGCTCGACTACGCCAGCCCCGAACAGCTCGTCGACCCCTCCGCCGCCGACCGTCGCAGCGATCTTTACAGCCTCGGTTGTACGATCTATTTCACCCTCGCCGGCAGACCCCCGTTCGAAGGTGGCGACATGGTCAACAAGATCTTCAAACAACGCATGGAGGACCCCGAGCCATTGGAACGCGTCGCCCGCGGCGTTCCCGCGGCCTTCGCCGCCGTCGTCCGCAAGCTCATGAACAAAAGTCCCGACGACCGCTACCAGACTTGCACGGAGCTCCGCACGGATCTCGAGCGCTGGACCGATCCCGAAAAAGTCATGGCCTTTGTCGGCAAGGAAGCCGAGGCCGCTCGCGCCTTCCGCCCGCCGCCTCCTCAGTTCGACGACGACGACCTACGGCTTCTCACCGAAGAAAGCGCAAGCCTTCCCGGCCTCTCCCTGCGGGACCTCGGCGACGCGGAGCCTTCCGTCGCGCCTCGTCCCCGATCTCAGCCCGTCCCCCTCCCCGCCGTGGTTCTGCCGTCGACCGATCGCCGCTCGATCGCGGAGGCGACTGGCCAGGTCGGTTCTGCCGACGACAATCGCTGGCTCTATCAATTCATTGCCGTCGCCATCGTCCTCGGCCTCGTCGCCATCCTGGTAATCACCCTTTTCGTATGATCCCGCGCGTAGGCGGCATGCCGTTTGCTGCAGTTTGATTCCGCCCGCCGGGAGAGGCCACCCACCCCGTTCAATTCGCCGAGGTATATATTCCCATGGCTCCCTGCTACGGCACGACTGCGAACACTCCCGGAATGACCGATCCCGGCGATGTCGTCGAGATCGGCCTTCTACTGCCGGCGGCCTGGGCCGATGCCCTGCTCGCAATGTCCAAGCGGCGGCGACAGAGCGTGGGCGAGCTCCTTCGAGGAATGATCGACCGCGCCCTGATCGACGACAACGCCACGAATTGAAGGCTACCCGGAGACTTCACGGTACATCCGTTTAGAAAGACCTTGCTCGGAGTCGTATAGTCCTGAGACACTGCTGAGGTTACCTTCCGTTGGAATCTGTCCGCGGACGACCTCCAACTCATGACGCGATCGCAAGTCAACACCACGACGGAATCCGGGGGGCTTGGCGCATTACTGCCGGTCGTTGCCGCGTGGTTTCGCGACACCTACGGCGATCCGACGCCTCCGCAAGAGCTTGGCTGGCCGTCCATCGCTTCGGGCGCGAACACGTTGATCTTCGCGCCGACAGGTTCCGGGAAGACGCTGGCGGCGTTCCTCGCCTGTCTCGACCACCTTTGGCGCACTCCGGCGTCGAGCCGGTCGGTCCGGGTTCTGTACATTTCGCCGCTCAAGGCGCTCAACCAGGACATTTCACGCAATCTCGAAGCGCCGCTGAGTGGGATCGTTGAGACTGCGGACCGTCTCGGAGTGGAGCTTCGCCTCCTCTCAATGGGTGTTCGAAGCGGCGACACGACCGCCTCGGACCGGCAGCGGATGATTCGGAAGCCTCCCGATATTCTGATCACGACGCCCGAATCACTGCACCTCTTGCTTACAAGTCGGGCACGTGAGACGCTCCGAAATGTCTCGCATGTCATCGTTGACGAAATCCACGCGCTTTGCCCCAACAAGCGCGGGGTGTTTCTGAGCTTGCTGCTGGAGCGGCTTGAAGCAATCAATCCCCGCGGTTTCACGAGGATCGGTCTCTCCGCGACCCAGCGTCCGCTCGAAGAGGTGGCACGCTACCTGGGAGGGGCCAGGCGGGTCACAAGTCCCGAAGGAAAAACGCGCTTCGAGCCGCGTCCCGTAAACATCATCGACACCGGTCAACGGAAAACGCTCGACCTGGAGGTCGTCGCACCCTTTGGAAATCCAGGGTCACTGGTCAACGGGTCGGTCTGGCCCGCCATCGAGGATCGGCTTTACGACCTTATCCGCGCGCACCGTTCGACGATCGTTTTCGCGAACAATCGCCGGGTCGTGGAACGTCTCACCGCGCACCTCAACGAACGCGCGATCGAGGACGTCGGGGTGCTCGATAACGAAGCCGACGTCCCCCCTGATCTCGCACGATCGCACCACGGCAGCCTGAGCCTGGAGAAGCGTCAAACCACGGAATCCGCCTTGAAACTAGGCGAACTTCCCGCGGTAATCGCCACGGCATCGCTCGAGCTGGGGATCGACATGGGAGCCGTCGACCTCGTCTGTCAGGTGGAATCGCCGGGTAGTGTGTCGCGAGGATTGCAGAGAGTCGGACGCGCGGGACACCTCGTCGGACGCGTGAGCAAGGGCCGACTAATTGCCAAGACGGCAGGCGACCTGCTCGAATCGGCGGCACTCTGCTACAAGATGGCGCGGGGCGAGGTGGAGGCGCTCAAGGTGCCGACGAATTGTCTCGACGTTCTGGCCCAGCAAATCGTCGCGGTCGTGGCAATGGATCGATCCGAGGTTTCCGAGCTGTTCGACCTCGTCCGCCAGGCCTATCCCTATCGCGACCTCTCGGCCTCGGCTTTTGAAGGCGTCCTGCGGATGATCTCGGGCCGCTTCGCGCTCGACTCATTTCGCGACCTTCGCGCCCGGGTGAGCTGGGACCGGGTTCACAACCGACTTTCGCCGCTGCCGGGTTCGGCCCGACTGGCGATCGTCAACGGGGGGACGATCCCCGAAACGGGGCAATACCCCGTTTACCTCGGCGCTGAAGGCCCCAGGCTCGGCGAGCTTGATGAAGAGTTCGTGCTGGAAAGGCGCGTCGGCGAGACGTTCGTGTTGGGGACCGCCACCTGGCGAATCGAGGCCATCGAACCGCTCCGGGTCGTGGTCGGGCCTGCCGAAGGGCGGTCGTCGCTGATGCCGTTCTGGCGTGGCGAAGATTCGCCGAGGACCGCCGATCTGGGCGAGGCGGTTGGTGCCCTCACCCGCGAGATCGCCCAAAGACTTGACGACCCGGCGATGCAAGAGCGGCTTCAGTCTGACTACCACCTTGATCACGACTCGGCAAAGGTTCTCCGGGAATACGTCGCCCGACAGATCCGGGTCGCAGGCGCTGTGCCCGACGACCGGACCATCCTCGTCGAGTCGTTCCGAGACCCCACCGGTGAAACGGGGCTAGCCGTTCTTTCCCCGTTCGGAGGAAAGATTCACCAGGCTCTCAAGTTGATTCTCCAAGCCCGGCTGGGCCGGCGGCTCGGCGTCACCCCGGCCTGTCTGCACTCGGACGAAGGACTTCTCTTCCGACTGCCGGGCAACGAAGAGCCTCCGCTCGACGTATTTCAGGGCCTGGACGCCGACATCGCCGAATCCATGCTCCGCGAAGAGATCGGAGACAGCGCCCTATTCGGCCTCCGATTTCGTCAGAACGCGGGACGTGCCCTCTTGATGCCCCGTCCGGACCCCTCGAAACGGACGCCACTCTGGCTCCAGAGACTCAGGGCGCGAGACCTTCTTGAAGTCGTCCGCAAATTTCCCGATTTTCCGATCGTCGTCGAAACCTATCGCGAATGTCTTCAAGATGACCTCGATATCCCCAGGCTTCGCGCGTTTTTCGACGACATCAAGTCGGGAAGGATTCAGGTTGCGACCCGCCGGACCGAGACCCCGTCGCCCTTCGTCTCGAATCTTATTTTCCGCTTCGAGCATCATTTCCTCTATCAGTGGGACGAGCCCAAGCGGAATGACCGGACAGCCGGCAAATCACAGGTCGATGGCGACCTGCTCGATTCCCTGATCGACCCGGCCCTCGGAGCGCTCTGGCTCGACGCGAATGCGATCGGACAGGTGGAAGGGAGGTTGCGAGGCCAGGGACACCCGCCTCGAACGGCCGAAGAGATGGCCGAATCGCTTCGAAGGCTCGGTGACCTCACGCGCGACGAGCTGAATGGCCCGATGCTCGGATTCCTCGAAGCCCTCAGGCTTGAGAATCGGGCGCGGACGATTACGCTTCACGGGGTCGACGACCCGTTGCGCTGGATCAGTTCGGAGGAATCCGGGTGGTATGCCGAGGCGTTTGGTGAGGGTTTGGCCGAGGAGACGACCGACGCCCTCGATCGTATCATCCGCCGTCATCTCCAATCGCACGCGCTCGTGGGCCTCGACCAATTAACGCGGCGATATCCTCTCGGGCGGGCGCTTGCGACCGACCTCCTGGAACGCTGGGCCGATGAAGGAATCGCGATCCGTGTTGAACCGCTGGACGACAAGGAGGCCCGCTGGGCCGACCCGCGCAACTTGGGAGAAGTCCGACGACTCTCAGTCGCGCTGCGTCGTCGAGAAAGCGTTGCGGTCGCCCCCGAAGTTTTCGCCGACTATTTGCTGCGACACCAAGGGGTCCACCCCTCAACACGCCGCGAAGGGAGCCACGCGCTCGTGGCCGTGCTGGACACGCTTCGAGGCGTTTCCGCCCCCGCCGAACTATGGGAATCCGAGATCCTCCCCACGCGGGTCCGCGACTACCGTTCGTCGTGGCTCGACGAGATTCTCGGCTGCGGAAGCCTTTCGTGGCGGGCGAGCGGTAACGGTCGCGGCGAAGTCGATGTCGCGTTCTTCGACGCGGATCTACCCGTGCTCGACAAAGTGGATCACGAACCGCTGCCGGAGGAAGCCGTGCGGGTTCTCTCGGTCCTGGATGCGAAAGGGGCGAGTTTCGCGACCGATCTGGTACGTTTTTCGGGGATGGAGCCGTCGCGGCTTAGGAACACCTTGAGTCTTCTGGCTCGGCGCGGTTTGGTCACGAACGACCGGTTTGACCCCCTCCGCGTGGGGGCCGACACGATGGCGGGGGCTCTGGCGGGGGCATCCGCGTCGGCACGAACGACGTCGGCGAGACCGCGGATCGGTCGCACCTCTCGGTCGTCGCACGCGAAACCGGAAGGTCGCTGGTCGCGGACCGCGGAGCCATCGGACACACGCCTGGAAGACGCATGCGCGGCGTGGGCTTCGTCGTTGCTGGCTCGCTACGGCGTGTTGACTCGCGAAACGGCGGCCCTCGATCCCTTCGCGCCGTCCTGGAAAGATCTCTCGACCGTTCTGGCACGCGCCGAACTTCTCGGTGAGGTGCGCCGGGGGTTCTTTGTCGAAGGCCTTTCGGGAGTTCAGTATGCCACGAGTGAAGCTGCCGAGGCTCTGGCGGCTCGCGCCGGGGATCAATCCGGGAACGACGAATCGATATTGATATCAACTCTTGATCCGGCCAACCTTTACGGATCGGGCGCACCCTTCGACATCAACTTGCTCGAAGGCGGGACCGCGCGATTCCCGCGGTCGAGTGCGAACTTCCTGGTCGTTCGCGGCGGTCGTCCCGTTCTGATCATTGAGGGGTTCGGGAAACGCCTGACGGGCTTAAACTCGGCGTCCGAGGCCGAACTCCGTACGGCAATCTCGCTCCTGCCGCGACTCGCGAAAGGTTCCCGGCGCGTCCTCAAGGTCGAGACCTACAACACGGCCGCGACCCTGGCGAGCCCCGCCGCCCCCTGGCTCGAAGAGGCAGGGTTCGTCCGCGATTACCCGGGCATGGCCTTCTACGCGGGGTGGTGACGCATCGCGGAAGGGGAATTCGCATTCGTCAATCGAGATGTAATTTTGCAATATCATTACCGCGTTCTTGAGGGAGCCGTTCAGTTTTCTTCACCAATTCTTCCTCTCTTCACCCTTTCTTCCTCAATGAATTGCCCTTCCTGGTAATGCGGAGCCTTTGGTCGACGTGGTACACTCTGGCCCGAATGGCCGACCGACCGATGACCGAAGGCGAACGGAACCGTTCCCGATCGGATGACGGACCTGACGACCCTGACCCTCGACCGGACTCCTCTCAATCCGGCCGCCCGCTCAGCGTTAGGAAACTGCACCCATGAGCGACCTGCGAGACGACAGAACGACGACGTCACCCGAGATCCGGTCGGCCAGTCCGATTTATGACTGTCTGGTGATCAGCGACCTCCACCTCGGCAGCGACGTCTGTCAGGCAAGGCTGCTCGAAGAGTTCCTCGAATGGGCCGTCCACCATTCTCGGGAACTGGTGATCAACGGCGACATCTTCGACGATCTCAACTTCAAGCGGCTCACAAAGCGTCATTTCGCTTGCCTCAAAATCATCAGGCGCCATTCCGACCGCGACGATTTCAAGCTCGTGTGGGTCCGAGGCAACCACGACGGACCCGCCGACATCGTCAGCCACATCGTCGGCGTGGAGATTCTCGATGAATACGTGTACCGCAACGGCAAGATCGAGGTTCTGATCCTTCACGGCGATCAGTTCGACTCGTTTATCACACAATACAAATGGTTGACCGAGGTCAGTTGCGGAATTTTTTACTTCATCCAAAGATACGTCCCCCACCGTGCCGCCCGCTGGGTCCGGCGGATCACGAAGCGGTTCCAGAGAAACAGCGAGCTCATCGAGCGAAGGGCCTCAGAGTACGCGGCGGGTCGCGGGTTCACGAAGGTAACTTGCGGGCACACGCACCTGCCACTCTCCGTGGTGACCCACGGAGTCCACTACATCAACAGCGGGACATGGACCGAATCACCCCCCTGCCCGTTTGTTTCGATCCGCGGGGCAGAGTTCCGACTCGAAACATGGCCGTTGCCGGGAATGGTATCTTCGACCGAAGCACTCGCCGAGAATCGCACCCTCGCCTCCCCCGCCGAGCCGGCCATCGGTTAGCGCGCGCCTTCGGATCGCAACGCGCGTCTCGCAGGTCCGACACGCGGGCGAAGTCGTCCTGTTTTCCTCGTTCGCTTCGGATAACATGTTCCGAAGGGAGCTGAGCAATTTCGCCCGTGGACGGAGATCACGACGTTGGAGCCGACCCGCACCGAACAAGACTCGATGGGCAAGATGGAAGTCCCCGCCGAAGTCTACTACGGCGCCCAGACCGAGCGCGCCCGGCGCAACTTTCGGATCAGCCCGCTGCGGTTTTCCCGCGGATTTCTCCGTGCTCTTGGACTGATCAAGAAGGCGTCCGCACAGGTCAACATGGACCTGAAACTCCTGCCCGAAGTGATCGGTGCGGCGATCATCCAGGCCGCCCAGTCCGTGATCGACGGCCAGCTCGACGACCAGTTCGTCATCGACGTCTTCCAGACCGGTAGCGGCACCTCGACGAACATGAACGTCAACGAGGTCATCGCCGGGATCGCCAACGAGCGCTTTCCGGAAGGGAAACGGGGCGGAAAGTCGCCCGTCCACCCCAATGATGCGGTGAACCTGGGCCAGTCCTCCAACGACGTGATCCCGACCGCGATCCACGTCGCCGCGCTGGAAGGGATCGAGAAACGCCTGATCCCCGCACTCGACCACCTCCGCCAGCGCCTCGATGAACGGGCTTTCGCGTTCGACCCGATCGTCAAGATCGGCCGAACCCACCTCCAGGATGCGGTTCCGATCCGTCTCGGACAGGAATTCTCGGGCTACTCCGGGCAAATGTCGTCTTCCGTACGAAGATTGCGACTGGCAAGTGAATCGTTGCGAGAATTGGCCATCGGCGGGACCGCCGTGGGGACCGGAATCAATACGCATCCCGATTTCGCGTCCCACGTCTGCGCGGTCCTGAACCGGGACACGGGCCTCGCGTTCCGTCCCGCGGCGCACCCCTTCGAGGCCATGGCGAACCGGGACGGTGCCGTCGAGGTCTCGGGGGCTCTCAAGACAGTCGCCGTCAGTCTTTCAAATGTGGCGAATAATCTGCGATGGCTCGCCTCGGGACCCCGCTGCGGGATCGCCGAGATCCGGATTCCCGAGCTCCAGCCCGGAAGCTCGATCATGCCGGCCAAGGTCAACCCGGTGATTCCGGAGGCCGTGATGATGGTCGCCGCGCAGGTCGTCGGCAACGACGCCACCATCGCCTGGGCCAATGCGCTCGGATCGAACTTCGAGCTCAACGTGATGATGCCGGTGATCGCATTCAACCTCCTCCAGTCGATTGATCTGCTGACCAACGCCGCCCACCACCTGGCCGACAAATGCGTCGACGCGACCAAGTTTCTCGACGGTCAAGCCGTCGATGGCGTGACGCGGATCGAGGCCGACGAAGCCCGCTGTCGGGAGATGGTCGAACGCAGCCTGGCGATGTGCACCGCGCTCGCTCCCCGGATCGGTTATGATAACGCGGCGGCGGTGGCCAAGAAGGCATTCCGCGACGGCGGAAACGTCCGCGACGTCGCGGAGGGCCTGGTCGGTCGATCGCCGGCGGAATTCGAGCAGGTTCTAGGGCCTCCCGCCTCGTCGCGGGTACTAGAACAAAAAGGGGGTTTCCCGTCTCTCGAAGAGATCCGCACCCTCCTTGAGCCGTATTCCCAGACCGTTCGAGAACCGATCGAAATGCCCCCGAGCGCTGGTGTCCGGGAATCTTGAGATGGCCCCCCCGCTGCCTTAACGCCAAACAGGAATGCCGGGATGAGCCAACCCTCCGACTTTTCGTTCGACGACGCTGAACTCATCTCCGGCCTCGTGACCGCGGCGAATGAACCGGTGCCGATGGCGGTGGCCGAGCAACCCCCGACGGCGTCACGCGTCTTGGCCGCCGCCCCGGTGATCGTGGTCGAGGGGCATGCGTCCCAGGGACTCGTCGCACGTCTCACGCCCCCCGCGTTGATCCTCCTGGCGGCGGTAGCGATCACGTCCTACCGTCGGACCCAGCCCGTCCGATACCTCGTCCCACGAATCGCCGTGCAGACCCCGGCGCTGACGCCTTCCGCAACGGCTGACGAGAAGATCGTCGTCCGCGCGGAAAAATCCGGCCACTCGGACAACCCCGTTGAGGCCGTCACGCCCGAGCCCTCGCCCAACGAGAAAGTCGCATCGAAATCCGAGGCTCCGCCCGCGAAAGGTCCGGACACGGACGTATCCCCATTCGAGATCGAGACACCGGAGATGTTGGCGGCACTCACCAAGCCGATCGACCGGGTCATCCCGTTCGACCTTAATCCGAAGGTCGCCATTTCCGAAAAGGAAGCGGGTGCGAAGGCCACGCCGGGAGCGCCGAAAGACGCCGATCCGATGCTTCTCGCCGAAGCTGTGGTTCCTCCTAAGCTACCGGAAGTCTCCAAAGAAGACATCATCCTAGACATCCAGCGCGAGGCCGATCAGAAGGCCGATCAGAACAAGGAACTTTCCGACCTCAAGCCCCAGCTCCAGGCGTTGAACCTGCGAGCGGCTGTCGTAAAAATCAACGCGAAGCGGACCGCGTATCACGACGACCTCAGGCGAGTTTTGAACCTGCCCCCGCCAAATGCCGCCACTGAGATCGACCGGCTCAACGCACAGTATGGCAAAGACATGCATCCCGAGGTTGCCATGGAGTACAAGCGGTCCTTACGAAAAAAGCCGGGCCGCCTGTCGAACGAAGCCGAGGTCTACTGGATGAGGAGCGTCGGGCTGCCGGAGACGGCGATCTTCGAGTACCTCGCCAATAAAGTGGTCAAGACGATGAAAACGCGCGGCGGGCCTCGTGACGATCAGGAGGTGAAGGTTTTTACCGCGAAGCTGCTGCTCAAGTACCCGGTGAAGCTGGAGAAGAAGTCGGCCCAGCCGATCCCCACGAGCAATACCCGTCCCGTCGCCTCCGCCAGAGCTCCCGGCGTTCCCGCGGCCCGTCCTTGATCGCAGCCCCCCTCCGTCCGAGCGACCCCCTCCGCCCGATCCTATCAGGGAATGAACCCATGAAGCGGCCTCATCGCATCATCCTGGCTTTCGCAATGGGAATCGGGTTCAACGTCGGGACCGGGAATGCCGACGACGTGAAAGAAGGGATCAAGGCGGGACGGGCGTTGCTCGCTGAAGGGGACGCCGCCGCGGACAAAGGCGATACCGCTGAGGCGGTGGTCCGCTACAAACGCGCGTTCGAGAAACTCCTGCCGGGGATGCGGAAGATTCCCTTCAAGACCGAGGTTAAGCGTGACGTCACCGCCAGAGAGGAGCTCAAGAACGTTCTCATCAAGGAAATCGATGACGAGATGACCCCGGGAGAGTTCCGCGCGGGGGAGATGGGAATGAAGGCGCTGGGGTTTTTCCCCAAGGAGTTCAAGCTCAAAGAAGTCATGGTCAAGGTCTATTCCGAAGAGATCGCCGCGTTTTACGACACCAAGACCAAGACGATGCACCTGATCAAGGAAGCCGAGGCCAAGGATAAGAAGCCGCTGACGTTTCTTGAAAGGTTGATGGGAAAGTCGCAGGGGTTTGATAAGGACGAGAACAAGACGGTCATCGCCCACGAGCTGACCCACGCCCTGGCCGACCAGAACTTCGACATCGATTCGATGCAGAAGAAGATCAAGCACGACGACGACCGCGACCTCGCCCTCTCGGCTCTGATCGAGGGCGAAGCCACGCTCACGATGCTGGGCGCGCAGCAGAGCGACTGGGAAGGCGACGACATCTCGCGGATGCCCGCGGCGAGCCTGGACCGGATCTTTGGGTTCATGATCCCGCTCATGCCGATGTTCGGCGGCAAGAGCCTTCGCGAAGCCCCGGTGATTCTCTCGGAATCGCTGATCTTCCCGTATTTTCGGGGCCTGGTCTTCTGCGCCAAGCTGACCAACGACGGCGGGTGGGAGGCCCTGAACAAGGCCTACAAATCCCCGCCGCTCTCCACCGAACAGATCCTCCACCCCGAGAAATATACGACCGACCCCGACGCACCCACGGCCGTCGACCTCGGCAAGCTCGACGCCGGACCCCAGTGGAAAGAGCTGGGCCGCAACGTGGTCGGCGAGATGCAGCTCGGCGTCTTGCTCCGGCGGCACGGCGGAAAGAAGGCGGCCGCAGGCTGGGACGGCGACCAGTTCGCGGTCTTCGAAGGGTCCCAAGGCAAGCTCGGCCTCGTCTGGTTCTCGACCTGGGACAGCGCGCCGGACGCTCGCGAGTTTCAGGAAGGATACGTCAAATTCCAGACGACCAAGATGGGCAAGGACCTTCCCCAGCCGGAGGCCTACCCCGAAGCGATCCGCCGACCGCATGACGGCGTGATTTACGCCGTGGAACGCAAAGGGGCTGATGTCGTGGTCGTGGAAGGATTCAACGCCGACCTGACGGACGCCTTGGTCACCCGCGCCTTCGGCGCGTTCAAGAATCAGAAGATGCAGTTCCCGGAATCGAAAGAAGCCGCGAAGTGATGGCGGTGTCACGTCACTCCGACGGCTTTTTCTTCCGTGTCGAGTCGGATTCGATCCCGTTCAAGTCGGCCGATCGATGATCGCCGACGTCGGTGGTGTCGATAGCGGCGTCTTCGGGGTGCTCGACAATGAATTGCTTCAAGACGCGTCGGCGGTGTTTATTTCCGGCGCGCTTGACCTCGCGTTTCACTTCGCAGAGCTCGCGTTTAATTTGGCCGCCCATTGGTTCATCCTCCTTCGTCAGGAGTGGAGGTGCGCTCCCGCTCCAAGGTTCGCGCCCAGTGTCTTTTCGATCCAGTCGATCAGGTCCAGAGCGTATCGCGAGGCGTCGGGCTCAAATTCCAGGGTATGGTGAGCATCGGGATACTCGATCACGCGCTTCGCATCACACCCCAGCCGTTCAAACTTCTCGAGCGTTTTGGCATTGTCAACGATCCGATCCCGGCCTGAGAGCATCAGCAACGTCGGTGCCTTCACCCTCGGCAGGGCGGATTTCACGAGGCGGTCAAGCAGGGTACTCGCAACGAGCAAACGAGCCGTCGCGAATCGCAGACCGAGCGGGTCGGTGGCGATGAATTTCTGTCCCTCCGCTTCCCCGGTGAACAGCGCGGGGTCGCTCAAGGGGATTGGGAAGAGCTTTCGCTTGTTCGTCAAGAATGCCAGCGCGATCCGCAACCGCTCGCCCGTCGAAACGCCGACGCGGGGTGTCAGCCCCGGGCAGATCACGGCCAAGGCGTCGATGGTCTCCGGGTGATCGGCGGCCGTGATTATGGCCGTCTTCCCCCCCCAACTGATCGCCCCCAGGACGCTTGGAACCCTCGGCTCTCGATTGCGGAGATCCCGGATCAATTCGGCAATGTCGTCGATCAATCGTCGGGCGGAGGGGGTATCCCCTCGGTCCTTGGTGTTGGCTCCTGAGCCGCGACGGTCGGGAATATGAACCTCAAACCCGGCCTGCGAGAGGATCCGGCCGAGGTTGTGATACCAACCCCCATGACTTTGAACGCCGTGGATGACCACCACCCGCGCCCGTAACGGAGCGGTCGCGTCCCACACGGAGACGTGGATCGGGTAGCCGTCGCTCGCCGTCCGGATCTCGCTTCGAGGCTCAGTCATAACGAATCACGCAGCGTTCCTTGGTCATCGCGTCGAGCGATTCGGTGTCGACCTCGACCCCGAGACCGGGACCTTCCAGAGGCCGAGCGATCCCGGCGTACCCGAACGTCATGTTGCCGACTGTCACGTTTCGGGCCAGGATGTGCGAATCGTAGGAGCCCTCGACGTAGCGAAATCCCCGAACGGCACTCGCGAAGTGGCGGCCCGCCGCGGAAAGGAGCCCGGTCTCTCCGGGATGACAGCCGAGCTGAAAGCCGATCCCCGACCGCGCGGCGAGGCCGATGATCCGGAGCGACGAGAACATCCCGCCGCATTTTGAGAGGCGGACATTAAACAAATCGGCGGTCCCGCGCTCGACCGAACGCTCGGCGTCGGGATAGCCGCAGAGGGACTCATCGAGCATCACCGGCATCCCGATTTTCGGGCGAATCTCGGCGAGGGCGTCAATCTCGGCATGAGGGACGGGCTGTTCGAGCACCGAAGGGCGAAATGGCAAGAGTTCACGAACTCGCTCGACGGCCTCACACGCCGACCAGCTCTCGTTCGCATCGATCCGAAGGTCCATACCGCCAAAGACGATGCGACGCAATGTCCTTAGGCGCGAGACATCGTCCTGTCCGGGGACGCCGACCTTGATCTTGATCTGTCGAAATCCGTAGAGCCACATTTTCGCCGCCGAATCGATCTCCCGGCGCGGCGACGCCGCGGTAATCGCGCCGCTGTACCGAACGCGCGTCGGCTTGCGCGAAAACGAGACGCCGGGGACGTCGGTGGAGCGAAGAGCGTCACCGACCGACTTCCCGAAACGGCGTCCGTATGCGTCGAGAATGGCTATTTCCAGGGCGCAACGTGCCGAGTTCCCGGCCATGCCTCGCGGGTCGGCCGCCGTTTCAGGAAATTCCATCGTCCTCAATCGGTCGGCGACCGCCGCGTAGTCGGATGGACGGCCAAAGTACCGACCGACATCGAAGCGGCTGAGACTCTCGAACGTCGAGCCGACGGTCTCGCCGGTAACGTATGGCCTCGGAACACCCTCGCCGTAGCCTGTCGTCCCGTCTTCGAGAGTGACGCGCACGATAAGGTTCTCGCTGCTGATCCGGTCGTGAGAGGCGTGTTTCACGCGACTCCGTAGGGGGATGTCAACGTGAAACAGGTCGAGCCGTTGGATCGTCATGGGCCTCACGACCGGAAGAGGAATTCAGGATCCGCTCGTCGTCGCCGATCAGCCGGGGCTCAGAACGAGAGGAGGTACACGCCAATTGCGGTCAGGAAAACCCCGCTCGTCGCACTCAGAGCCGGCTCAAGGCGATCGGTTGCGGCTTTCTCGCTCCACGATGACCGAACCACCGAAGCGAGCACTCCGATCGCCACAAGAACCGTCCCCATTCCGATGCTGAAGACCCCGACGAGCAAAATCCCCAGCCCTATTTTATCGACCGCCGCCGAAAGCACGATCAGTCCCACCGCGTCCCAGCAAGGGACAATCCCCCCGGCGATCCCAAGGCCGATCAGGCTCGCGGGACGGGACGAGCTCACAGGATGATCCTCGGGATGCGACGGACAACCCCCAAATAGACGACCCAATCGCCAGAGCCCGACCGCGGCGATCAGAAACCCGGAGCCGCGAGAGAGGGCGAGATGGATCTCGGGAAACCGCGTCGATTCAGTCCACCAGAGACCTGCCGCGACCACAAGAACGCTTCCCATGTGGGTGAGCGTCGTGGCCGTTGCCAGAATCGTTCCACGCTTCCAGGTCGAATGTTCGCCGAGCATCGTCGCGGCGACCAGGGTTTTTCCGTGCCCCGGCTGTAAGGCGTGCGCCGCCCCGAGGCCGAACGCCATGACCGTAAGTATGGCAAGCGGGAGCTTCGCCGCCCGATCGACGAGACGCGTGAGCGACGAGGATTCCTCAGTGGATGTCTGTTTAATAGGCGCGAAGGTAACTGGAGTCGCCGTGGTTTTTGAAGGCTGGTAGTCAACGCTCACGCCGCGGGTTCGCTTTTCTTCCTCGTCGGAAAGCTGCCATACGGGCCGTTCGGGGATCGCATCGACGTCCGTGGGCAAGTTGTCACCTTTGACGGCGACGCCCACACCCCGGATCGCCAGCCGGCTCGTCCCTTCGCTCTGACGGTAATTTGTGTCGAGAACCGTCAGATGACCGGCGTCGGGGATCGCACCGATAAATCGGAAGGTGAATCGCGGGTGTTCCTCGACGACAAGGGCGAAGCCGTCAACCTTGACCGCGACCGGTTCGCCATCAACGAGGACGAGAAATCCCTTGGCGTCGAGCGGCCCGGTCTCCTGGCCGTAGGCCGCGAACCATTCGCGACGATCCGCGCCGGGAAGGGTTCCAACGAGGCTTCGGAGTTCCTGGGTCAGGGTCAATTCGGCTAGGCTGACCTCATAGGCCACCCGGATCATGCCCGATTCGAGCGTGACTTGGATCGATCGGTCAACGCGGGCGTTCGGGATGTCGTGCCCCAAGGTCGCCGATCCGAGGAGCGACTCGATCCAGACCAGAGTGAAAATGATCCGCGAGGAGAAGAGGCGCGGTCTCATCGCTGGGCTCAATAGTATTTTTCGAGAGCCCGAGTGACCACGTAGATCACGACGTTTTTGCTCACGGGCTTGGCAAGAACGCAGAACGCGTGCGCGGAGAGGGCCTTGCGGAGCAGGTTGTCGTCGCTATCGGCCGAGATCAGGATCATGGGAATAACCCCCTTGATCTGGCGGAGAATGGTGATCGTCTCCAGGCCCGAAAGCTTGGGGAGGTGCATGTCCATCAAGGCGAGGTGGACGACCTCTTCGCGCACGATCTCGATCGCTTCCTCGCCGCTCTCGGCAAGCAGGGTGCGGAACCCGGCCGGCTCGAAGATCTCGAGAAACGTTTCGCGGGCGACAGGGTCGTCATCGGTGACGAGGATGGAAGGGCGATCCAAGGTCATATTGACCGGTATCATCCTGGCGGAAGTCGCGCGGGATCTATCTCAACAAACGCTAACACGCAATCCATGGGCCAACGCCCTCTAACGATATTAGAACGTGCCGTCGGGATTCAAGCAAGTTCTTAATCAGAGAGAGTTTAGTATCGGAGACATTTCTCTTCCGGCGAATCTCAAAGCCTCTGCCGCTCCGCTATTTTCGCCACTTTGGCAGGCAGCATGTCAGCGTGTGCGGGTCGAAGCGTCAGTCGAAGGGGGTGCTCCCGCGAGGCGCTGGAGGAATCCGATGTTGGGTCCCCAGCGTGCGTCTGCGTCGAACGCGTTGCGACCGGTCAGTTCCGCGACGTTAGGTTCGAGTTCCCGAAAGACATGGCGCTCGAGGAGGTCACCGTTCGGGGCGGTCGCCTGGACCAGGCACGGAAGGTGGTTTTCCGGGTCAATATAAACGACCCAGTTCTCCTTGTCAGGAGCGACGCGGACGATCTTCTGACAGAGTTTGTCAAGTCCCGGGGGCGTTTCGAGTCCCACGTACTGAATCTTGCCATACGAGGTGTCGCCCCTTGAAGGGGCCTGAACGGCGGCTTCCAGGCCCGCGATGATCGTGTCGAAACCGGCCTCGGTGATCGGGTGTCGGCTGCTCCGTACGGCCATCGGGCCGTCAGGGGCCATGGAGATGCGGGGGAGCAACGGGTTCGGCATCTTCACATGCATCTGGCCGCCGCCTGAGTCCGCGGCATAAAGCACTTCGCGCCCTTGACTCGCACCGGTCGGCCACTCCAGACGGACGGCCTTGGGCCGGCGGCGAATGCACATCACCACGTCTTCGGGGGGCTGCAAGAAGATTCCGATGCGTTGCTGATGGGTCATGTTGACGCGATAGGTCGTGAGCCCTTCGAGCGCCAAGCGGCTTTCGGCCAGGATCATCGTGAGGTCAGGCTCCCTCCTGGCGACCGGCAACGGTTCATCGGGAATCGAGAGTGGCTCCAGAGCCGGCTCGGATTTGACTTTCGGAATGCCGGTGTGTCGGACCGTCTCCGCTTTCGCCACCAGATTGCCTTGAACTGGAGCGTTCACCGACGGGATCGCGATCGGGGGTCGGAGGGCGATCTGGGGCTCCTTGTCGGCGCGCGTCCGGATCGCTCCCGAGTCATCGACCGCGTTAGCCCCGCGGCGATCCTTCGTCGAATCCGCCGACGCGAGTAACCCTTCCTTCGGCGCTCCGTCGGCCCTCGCGAGTGCTTCCTTGGATTTCCTAAGGCTCGGGGCTACATGATCGGCGTAGATGTCTCCGGACTTCGTTCCGTGCTCGCTCATTTCCGTTCCGAATGCCGGCGGGGTCTCCGCGGAACGAACTTTTCGGAACGTTCGGAGTTTTGCGCAGCCGGCACCCGCGAAGACCAGCACGATGGCCAGGACGAGCCAAGCGCGTCGGTTGTTTGAAGATGAGGCGGAATCCGTCGCCTGAACCATCATTACGCTCTCCCCCTCTATGGGGTCAACCCGGGGACGCATTGCAATTTGCGTCAAGAACGGGGCCATCGTGGCGAGAAGCATTCGGGTGAAACGCGTGACGGTTGCCACGTCATTATCACAAATCGAGCGATCGGCCAAGACAAACCTGATCCGTCGCCGAGATTGGTTTCTCAACGTTGACTCTACGAAAGTGGTCACTCTCGGCACTCGACCGCCTGAAACGATGAAATCGCATTCACGTCCGGCATCAAATGCGGCTGTTTATACTGTTCGACGGTCCCGCCGCTGCTCGATAGCCGCCGCTTCTGGAATGCGTTCCACGACCCCCGGACAATGCGGCGCACGCGGATCGGGCCGAGTCTTAGGGTTGCTCGTTTGTTCTCATACTCAACATTGCCGACCTGAAGATTCCTCTCAACCTCGGCCGCCAAACGCTCCGACGCCTCGCCGTCCGCGATGTCGTTCTCTTCGATAAGAAGCGAATAACCCGGAGGTTCCCCCCAGACCGGCAAGAGCAAGTACGACCCGAGGTGAATTCCCAGCGCCTGCTGAGCCTGGTTCACCGCCGCGACAACCTGAAACTCGGAGATCTTCTCGCCGCTCAGGCTCGAAAAGTGTGCTCCCTTGTTCAGGAATTCGATCAGCGGAGCCTTGCCGTGAAAACCGACGCAACGCACCAGGTCATGGATCTGGTAACGATAGAGGCCGCCCGCCGTTGTCAGGAGGATGAAGTAATTCCGCCCCTCGATCAAGTCGGTCGCCTCGACGGTCTCGGGCTCGTCCCGATCCGCCTGCTCTTCGGGGATGAACTCGAAGTAATGATGCCGGATGTCGAGAATGCCGGCGGGTGTGTTGTCTTCGATCGGGATTGTCATGCGTCCTTCGGACGCGATCAGGCCGATATCCCGGATCGTCCTCTCGCCGAAGATCGGCGGATAGCCTCGGAGATATGCGCCCATCGTGCCGCCGGTCCAGTTGGCCATGAAGCCGAGATTGGGCCAGTAGTCTTTCGGGAGCAGATGGCCGGTCTCGTTGACGATCTTTTCGAGGTGACGGGCGATCTTGGGACGCTTCCACCGGCTTCGGAGAGGGAGCGCGGCCCGGACGTCCCGGGGGATTTCCCACTTCTTATCGATGGTGCCGTTGGCATAGTCTCGGATGAGAGTCTCTTTTTCGCGGTCTCCGAGGCGGGCGATCGCGAGCAAGGTGCTGGGATTCGCGGCGATCGTGACGCCAAGATCGCGATGGATCGAGTGCCGTAGCGCGACGTAATATTTGGCCTCGACGTCCTTGATCTTAGAGCCCGCCAACGGCATGCAGTAGGTGACGCGGACGAGCCGGGACTGCATGTGCTGGGTGAGTC
>JAYUFP010000201.1:0-2250 GCA_043738665.1 Isosphaeraceae bacterium | reverse complement strand
CACCGACCTGACCATCCCAGGCGTCGAGATACGCTTGTTGAATGGACTCCGCCGTCACAACCTCTCCCGACTGGAGCCTGCGGTGATAGAGGGCCAATGCCGAATGGACCGCTGATCCGAGAACCAAGGCGTCCGAGATCGTCCGCTTCGGCAGCTTGAGGACACGCTCGAAGTAATAAGCGAGCGGACACCTCAAATACTGGTTCAGGGCGGAGAAACTCCAGTGGGGCCGGTCGACGCGGGCTTTCATGAGACCCTCCGAGAAATGAAATGGGGACGGGTTGAGTCCCCGTCCCCCATGTGATCCCGTCAATCTCGTTCACCAGATTTTAACACTGGGGCCGACCGTTCGCGGTCGTCTCGGGGTTCAGGGCGTCGATGACGCGACCCGCCTCCTTCTTCGTAAGGTCGTAGGGCGAGCAGCGTCGGCCGACGGCCTCCTCGACGAAGTCCTCGACCTTGGGGCCGTAGAGCTTCTGACGCTTGGCCAGGGTGAGCAAGTACAGGATCTGCTTGTTGGTGGCGGGCTCACTGTTCGCGGGTTTGCCGTTACGGGGCTGTGAGGAGGAAACGGCATCCTGGGCGTGGTGGCCGTTGGACCGGCTGTGGGGGGGACCGGGTGGCTCCTCGACCTCCCGACCGGAGGTCGCGGAGTCGAACTGGAACCGTTGAATTTGCTGGCCGAGGGCCTCCTGGGCGAGGTCATAGAGGGCCGTGACCCGTTCGACGACGGCCTCCGGATCGTTGAGGCTGGCGTCGATTTCGCCTTCGAGGTTGAGCGAGAACCCGGTCGAATTGAAATTGGCAGACAGCTTTCGGGACAGACCGACGTTTGCTTTCAACATGACTCGTGGCCTCGTTGAATAGAGTGAGGGATCGTGCGACTTTCGGAGGGAGTGGCTACCCCGCCGGGCGGCGACGCACGCCGATCCGGGGCATGGTGCGGGTGGTCGCCGGGCGGAGAGCGGTGGGGGCGGTCAGTTGTCGCCGGCGATCCGGATTGCCGCGTCGAACGCACGCGACTTGAACGCGGCGCCGGAGCCGAACCAGATGGAATCCAGGCGTCGACCGGCCCTCTCCCCGGAGTCGGAGCCGCGGGAATTGCGGCCGTGGTCGATGTGTTCGGTCACGGCGTTGTAGGCCGCCCACGTGGTGTGACGCACAGCCGGGATGTCCTGCCCTCGGCCCCGCTCGAACAGACGGAACAATTCCTCGCGAGCGTTTCGTGCTCGGGCGTTGGAGCCCTCTTCGGGGTCGGGGTAGAGCGACCGGAAGTAGGCGTCGAGCTGGGCCGCCGTCGGGTAATGGCTCGCGAGACGGTCGATCCCTCCCTCCAAGTCGTCGTAAAATCCGCGGGCCAGACCGAGGACTTCCCGGGCCTGCCGCGCCTGGGCGTGGAGGTCGCCGATGTGCCGGATCGCGACGCCCTCGCCCCGCCCGTTGCGGTGGGCCAGTGACAGCGTGTTGGCGCAAACCACCCTGATGGGAGTGAAGAAGACGCGGAGGGCGGCCGTTCCGTCGTGGGCGTTGGACAGCAGGAGGAAACGTTCGACAACGTCCTCCGAACCGCGGACATGGATGTCGCCGGAGAGCTTGGCCAGCATCCAGATTCGCTCGCCTCGGCCCAAGGCCCCGGCTGTGTGGTATCTCAAGCCCCCGTCCGCCACGACCGCGTCCAGGAAGTTGAACGACTCGAGGTTCTGGACCGGGACGAACCGGTCGCCGACGACGCCGAGCACGGCGCCGGTGTCGTCGCGCACGACCGCTTTCCGTTTCGGGACCGGGAAGCCGTCGGCCGTCACCAAGGTCGACAGCCGGACCTCGTAGCCGAGCCCGGCAGCCTCAATCGCCTGCGCCGATGTCGCCGGATTATCGAGGCGGGTGCCGAGCCCGTGCCACGGGACCTCGCCCGCGAACATCATTGAGGCCCGGCCGTTGACTGTCGCCAGATCGTGAGCCATACGTGTGAAACTCCTCGTGGGGCGGGTGGTCATCTACCTACGACCCCTCCCTCACGACGTCGTTTTCGCCGATGGGATCGCGTTCCTCCTGGCGATCAAAACTAGTATTCTCTCGATCTCGCCGTATAGGGCGACCGGCACCTGGAAACCTACCCAGGCAACGAGTTAAGGGGCCATCCAAGAACAATTTTCACGCTTTTGGTAAACTCGTCCTGGAGTCCATTGGTCCGTCACGGAGGGTGAGTCCATGCCTCAGCAGGAAGTCCACCAATGCCTTTGCCCCCAATGC
>JAYUFP010000200.1:0-7041 GCA_043738665.1 Isosphaeraceae bacterium | reverse complement strand
CAGATCACCCAGCCGCCCGGAACACCGGAAGAGCCTTTTCGGATTGTCGAGGGGGGTCGTGCTGCCGTACAACATCGTACTCGACTCGCTCGATCAGTCCCTCCCCGACCCGAGACCGACGTGCCCGACGACCCCGCCGAACCCGAGACCGTCCGCCGCCGCGGTTTGTCGCTCCCGGTCAACGTCAACGCCCTGCGGAATCGGAACTTCCGCCTGTTCCTCACGGGTCAGCTCGTTTCGATCGCCGGAACGTGGATGCAGACCGTGGCCCAGTCGTGGCTGGTTTATCGCCTCACCGGCGACTCGCGGATGCTCGGCCTGGTCGGGTTCGTGAGTCAGGTCCCGGCGTCTTTGTTCGCGATCTTCGGGGGAGACCTGGCCGATAGAGGGAATCGGCACAAGATCGTCGTGGCGGCCCAGGCGGCGTTGATGGTCTTCGCCTTCGTCCTGGCGGGCCTGACGCTCTCGGGCTCGATTCGCCTTTGGCACGTTTTCGTGCTTTCGTGGCTGGCGGGGATGGTGAACGCCTACGAGATTCCCGCGAGGCAGTCGTTCATCGCCGAGATGGTGTCGCGCGAAGACCTCATGAACGCGATCGCGCTGAACTCGTCGATGTTTAACGGCGCGAGGATCGTCGGGCCTGCCCTGGCGGGGATCGTGATCGCGTCGGTCGGCGAGGGCTGGTGCTTCTTCCTCAACGGAGTCAGCTTCCTGGCCGTGCTTGCGGGGCTTCTCATGATGCGATTGGGGCCGCGGAAGCCGAGCCCGCCGTCAACGCTTTCGGCTTTCCGGCGTACTGTCGAGGGGTTTCAATACGTCGCCGAAACCGCGCCGGTGCGGGCCTTGTTGCTCTTGCTGGGGCTTGTGAGTTTGACGGGCTTGCCGTTCTCCGTCTTGATGCCGATCTTCGCCGACCAGGTTCTCCACGGCGGGCCGAAGGCACTCGGGATGTTGATGGGGGCGTCGGGACTGGGGGCGTTGTTCGGAGCGCTGATCCTGACGGTTCGCAAGGGGATGTTCGGCCTGGGACGCCTGGTGATGCTTGGAGCGGGCGGGTTCGGGCTGAGCTTGATCGCGTTCTCGTTCTCGACTTCGTATTGGCTCTCGGTGATCCTGATGCTGCCGTCGGGGTTCACGGTCATGATTCAGTTCGGGGCGACGAATACCTTGGTGCAGTCGATGATCCCCGACCGGCTCCGAGGTCGTGTGATGGCGATCTATTCGATGATGATCATGGGGATGGCTCCGTTCGGCTCGCTGATCGCCGGTTACATGGCGAAGTTGATCGGGCCACCGGCCACCGTGGCGCTGGGAGGGACGGCCTGCCTCTGCGGGGCGATTGTCTTCGGGTTAAGGCGGTCGTCGTTGCGGGAAGAGGGGCGGGCGCTTCTGGCGGAACAAGGGGCGGCGAGCACTGGAATGACGTAACGTGCCGAGCATGGTCTTCGATAATCGTAGGGTCCGCTATTGCGGACCATCTGCCGGCGCTCAAAAATGACGTCCGGTCAACCGCCGTTGGATGGGTCAGCCCGATCGCGATGGATTCCGGGGAATCACGATTTGTAGAACTATCGACGGGCCTACGTTCCGGGCGGAACCTTCTTATTCACACTGGTAACCGCGAATCGAATGCCGATTCTGACAACCAAATTCGCTCGCGGTTGTTTGCGATCGGCCTTCAAAACCGCAAGGACTCGTTGGCCGTTCACGATACCGGCGATCGTTCTTTTGCCGGACCATTTGCATGTGATTTGGATCTTGCCTGACGGTGATTCCGCGTTCTCGACCCGGTGGGCCTGGATCAAGCGTGAGTTCACCAGAAACTGGCTGGCTGGGGCGGGAATCGAACGCACGACGACCCGGTCAAAACAAAGTGAACGTCGTCGCGGTGTTTGGCAACGAAGGTTTTGGGAACATACGATTCGTAACGAGACCGATTTTCAACACCATTGCGACTACATTCATTATAACCCGGTGAAGCGCGGCCTGACCCGATGTCCTCAAGATTGGCCTTACTCAAGCTTTCAGCGATTTGTGCGCACGGGTGATTATTCGCCGAGTTGGGGCTGCGCGGAATCTCCAGTTCCGACGTTGGGCGACCTTGATGAGGACGCGATCGAATGACTCCGGGGCTTGCTTGATGGCCGTGATTATCCCCGAAAGGCTGGTCCGCAGTAGCGGACCCTACGATTTATGAAAGACTCCACTCTGGAGCGCTGGGCTCGCACCAAGGATAAAGTGATTCATGCGAGTTTCTCTCTTCATCACCTGCTTCAACGATACGCTTTTCCCCAATACCGGCAAGGCCGTGGTCCGGCTCCTGGAACGCTTGGGCCACACCGTCGAGTTCCCCATGGAACAGACCTGCTGCGGCCAGATGCACTACAACACGGGCTATCAGCGCGAGGCCGTCCCGCTCGTCCGCCACTTCATTGAGACGTTCGGCGACAGCGAAATCATCGTCTCCCCTTCGGCGTCTTGCGTCGGCATGGTCCATGAGATGTACCCTCAGGCCGCGAAGCTCGCCGAGGATGATTCGCTCGTCAAAGACGTCGCGTCGATCCGCCCCAGGGTCTGGGAATTGACGCAATTCCTCGTCGAAAAATTGGGGATCGACGATGTCGGCGCGTACTTCCCGCACAGGGTCACATTTCACCCGACTTGCCATTCTCTCAGGATGCTCAAGGTGGGCGACGCCCCTTTGAAACTGCTCCGAAACGTCCGCGGTATCGACCTCGTCGAACTCGCGCGCGCCGACGAATGTTGCGGGTTCGGCGGGACATTCGCCGTCAAGAATGCGGACACGTCGATGGCCATGCTCGGCGACAAGATCCGCTCCGTCCTCGACACCCGGGCCGAGTTCTGCACGGCCGCCGATAACTCGTGCCTGATGCACATCGGCGGGGGCCTGCACAGGCAACGCGCGGGGGTGAACGTCATGCACATGGCCGAGATCCTCGCGTCTTGCGAGGCAACACCCTTCGGTGTCGATTTCGCCGAGTCGGGAGCCCGCCGATGAGCCGTACTTCGCCTCTGGATAACCCGATGTCGCGCGACATCGAGCCGATCCCCACCACGCCCGCCGTCCGATTCGAGGCGTCGGCGAAGCTCGCGCTGGCCAACACGCAGCTTCGGCGGAACATGGGGAAGGTCACCCAGACGATCCGCGCCAAACGTCAAATCGTCGTCGATGAGATGCCCGACTGGGAAGCCCTTCGCGAGGCCGGCCGCGCGATCAAGGAACGGACGCTCCGGCACCTCGATGATTATCTCATCCAGCTCGAGGCGTCGGTGAAACGCGCGGGCGGACTCGTCCACTGGGCGCGCGACGCCGCGGAGGCGAACCGGATCATCACGGCCATCGCCCTCCGCCATAACGCGAAAGAGGTCGTGAAAGTCAAGTCGCTCACGACCGACGAGATTGGTTTGAATGAGGCTCTCGCCCACGTCGGCATCTCGGCGATCGAGACCGACCTCGCCGAGTTGATCATCCAGCTCGCCGACGAGCGTTCGTCGCACATTCTAGTCCCCGCGATCCATAAGAATCGTTCCGAAATCCGCGACCTTTTCCGCAAAAAACTCGGACTCGCGGAACTCACGGACGAGCCCAAGGTACTCGCCGGCGCGGCGAGGACGCACCTCCGCAAGAAGTTCCTGAGCGCCCCGATGGCCGTCTCGGGGGCGAACTTCGCGGTCGCCGACGGTGGCGCGATCTGCGTCGTCGAGTCCGAAGGCAACGGCCGGATGTGCCTGACCTTGCCCAAGGTTCTCGTCTCAATCATGGGCCTCGAAAAAGTGATCCCGACCTGGCAAGACTTCGAGGTTTTCCTCCAGCTCCTGCCCCGGTCGAGCACCGCCGAACGGATGAACCCGTACACATCGTTCTGGACGGGGGTCACCCCGGGAGACGGCCCGGAAGAGTTTCACCTCGTCTTGCTCGACAACGGCCGCACGAAAGTCCTGGCCGACATCGTGGGGCGACAAACGCTCAACTGCATTCGTTGCAGCGCGTGTCTGAACATCTGCCCCATTTACGAACGAACGGGTGGACACGCCTACAATTCGGTTTACCCCGGTCCAATCGGCGCGATCCTCACGCCGCTGCTCGCCGGCGTCGAGAACGCGTCATCGCTCCCTTACGCGTCGTCGCTCTGCGGAGCGTGCTACGAAGTCTGCCCGGTGAAGATCAACATTCCGGAAGTTCTCGTCCACCTGCGCGGCGAGGTCGTCCGTCACAAACAGGACAAATCGCACGGTTTCGACCCCGAAGGCATGGCCATGAAGTGGCTGGCACGAGTCTTCAGTAGCGCCAAGAAATTTGAGCGGGCGCAAAAAGTCGGCCGCATGGGACAACGGTTCTTCATGAAAGGCGACGTGATCGAGAGCCTCCCCGGCCCGTTCGGGGCCTGGACGACGACCCGAGACGTGTTCCCCGTCGCCAAGCAGACGTTCCGCGAATGGTGGAGGACCCGATCATGAGCACCGCCTTCGATCCACGGCCCGACGCCGCCGCGGAACGCGCGTTCGTCCTCGATCGGATTCGCAAAAGCCTGAGCGACGTCCCGGCGGGGGAAGCGCCCGAAGATACCGCCATCCTTCGCGACTACCGCACGGTCGAGACCGCGCCGCGGTCTGAAATCCTCGAACTCTTCATCGACCGCGTGGCCGACTACAAGGCGACCGTGACCACGGTCCGCGCCGACGAACTCCGCGCGGCGATCGCGAAGTCACTCGCGGCGAGGGGCGTGAAGCGACTGGTCGTCCCCGCCGACCTGCCGGAGGGCTGGGCGCCCGACGGTTTGACCCTTCTTCGCGACCCCGGTCTGACGATCGATCAGCTCGAATCGAGCGACGGCGTCTTGACCGGCTGTGCCATCGGGATCGCCCAGACGGGGACGATCGTCCTCGACGGCGGACCCGCGCAAGGTCGTCGCGTCCTCACGCTCTTGCCCGACTATCATTTATGCGTCGTGCGCGACGATCAGGTGGTGGGGCTCGTCCCCGAAGCGGTGGCGAAGCTGGGAACGGTGATGTCCGCGCCGGGGCGACCCGTCACGTTGATCTCGGGTCCGAGCGCCACCTCCGACATTGAACTGAATCGCGTCGAAGGCGTTCACGGGCCGAGGACGCTGGAAGTCCTGGTCGTCGCGTCGTCATGATCGTCATCATCGGACGGCGTCAGTTTTTCGACACCGGCTGGATCGGCCGCCCCAGCATCCCCACTGATCGGGCTTGAAGACACGCCTGCCACCACGCTTCGTCGCGGGTGAGTGCGGCGGTCAAGACCTGGTTCTCTCCGTTATATCCCGAGACGATCCAGACCGGCCCGCGCTCGCTTCCGAACGCCGTGCATGTGACCGACCAGCCCGCGCGATGCAACGCGATCAGCGACTCCTCGGAGTCCGGGAATGAACTGCTGACCTCTTGGTTGGCATCGTGCAAGGGATGAATGCTCCGTCTCGCGATGACTGATACCAGGAGAATACCCCTCGTCCATTGCCTTGTGATCCTCAGTCGAGAAAAGTGTTGACTAAAAGCAACGTTGGGGCCGTGGAGAGTCATTGCGCGGCGACATCAAGGCGAAATAGGCGACTTTCGCGGCTCCGGCAAAGGATGCTAAGCCGTTGAATCCGGGAAAGTACCGGCGCTCCCCCATTCACCACGAATCCGCTTGGCCGTTTCCCCCGCACTCTGCTATACAGGTGAAATAGCAAAGAAACGCAGCCTCCCGCCTGCCCCCGTCGAAGACGACGGCTATCAGGCCGTCCTGATCGACGTCGCCAATCTCCTCGAATCGGGGCGACGCGAAGCCGCCCGCTCCGTTAACACCGTCATGACGGTGACGTATTGGAAGGTCGGTCGGCGGATCGTTGAAAACGAACAAAGCGGCAAGCGTCGCGCGGATTATGGTGCCCGACTGATCGAGCGGCTTTCCATCGACCTGACCAAGCGGTTCGGTCGCGGCTACAGCGCAGTTAACCTCAAGCAAATGAGGAGATTCTACCTTGAGTGGGGCGACCACCGAATTGGGCAGACAACGTCTGACCAATTCACGAAAGGTTCTGCTTATGTGACATTCCCGTCGGAATCCCTTGAGGTCCGCTTCCCACTCTCCTGGTCCCAGTACGTCAGCCTGCTCTCGGTGGATCAAGCCGAGGCCCGGATGTTTTACGAATCGGAAGCCTTGCGGGGCGGGTGGACCGTGCGCCAACTCGACCGACAAATCGGTACGCAGTTTTACGAGCGCACGCTCTTGTCCCGGAACAAGGCGGCCATGCTCACGAAAGGGCAGAAGCGCCGACCCGAGGACGAAATCACGCCCGAGGAAGAGATCAAAAACCCGCTCGTCCTGGAATTCCTCGACCTCAAGGACGAGTATTCGGAAAGCGACCTCGAAGAGGGCCTCATCCGCCACTTGGAGACATTTCTGCTGGAACTGGGGGACGATTTCACCTTCGTCGGCCGTCAGAAACGGCTCCGCGTCGATGACGAGTGGTTCCGCATCGACCTCGTCTTCTTTCACCGCCGTCTTCGCTGCCTTGTGCTTATCGATTTAAAACTCTCTTCACTCACTGCCGGCGACATCGGCCAGATGAACCTGTACCTCAACTACGCGCGCCATCATTGGACCCGCGCGGGTGAGAACCCGCCCGTCGGCTTGATCCTCTGCGCCAAGCACCGCGCGGGCGTCGCCAGATACGCCCTGGAAGGGTTGTCGAGCAAGGTTCTCGCCGCCGAGTATCGCACGGCGCTGCCCAGCGAGGAGACGCTGACCGCGGAGTTGGAACGCACCCGAAAGGCGATCGAGGCGCGAGCCCGGCGCCGACCGGACTGCGGAGAATAGCCCCGCTCCGGCTCGGGATGCGAAAGCGATTTTTTCGTCGCAAAGGGTTCGAGGTCAGGTTAGTCTTTGGCGGAAGAGACACGATTGGCCACGGGATGTCGAAGCCCCCCTCGACCTCTGATTTTGCCTTATGCATCAAAAAAGGCGGGTTTCTCGTTTTATTGACCAATTTCGCCTCCGTTCCTTCCGCCGGTTGA
>JAYUFP010000199.1:0-7046 GCA_043738665.1 Isosphaeraceae bacterium | reverse complement strand
CCGAAACTTCCTCGGATTCGTTCATGTGGCATCGATCATGATCCTGTTGCGGTAGCCTATCCAATGCATCTTGCCCAGGTATTGTCTACACGCCCTAGCATATCGGTACTGTGTGGCTCTGCGAGAGACGATCGTGATCTGGTGGCTATTCCTTCTTATCGCGTCATGGCTGGCCGCGACGATATCCGGTGCCGCCGGATTCGGAGGGGCACTTCTCCTCCTGCCCGTGCTCACCTATACCGTTGGTGCAAAGGCCGCGGTCCCGATCCTCGCCCAGTTGCTCGGCAATGTTTCACGGGCCGGTCTCGGCTGGCGCGAGATCCGGTGACGACCGGCACAGGCCTTCAGTGTCGGAGCCGTCCCGGCCAGCATCGCAGGGGCCCGGTTATACATCTCCCTGCCTCCAACGATCATCCTGCGCGTCATCGGCGTGTTCCTGCTGGTCGTGGTCGCGCTCCGGCATACGGCGATCGGCCGGCGTCCGTTTCCGGAGAGGTTTCTGGCTCCGGCAGGGCTGGTCGTGGGCTTGCTCTCGGCGATCGCCGGGAGCGCCGGGCCGTTAGGTGCCGCTGTCTTCTTGGGGCTCCGGCTGCCTCCGCTGGCCTACGTTGCCAGCGAGGCCGTGACGGCCGTGCTCATGCATCTGACCAAGAGCTTTGTCTACGGTCGTTACGCGGCGCTCATGCCCGCCGATGGGGTTCGGGGCCTCGCGCTCGGAGGCGCGATGATGATCGGTTCGTGGACCGGGCGAAGGCTCGTCGACCGGCTCCCCGAGAAGGGTTTCGACGTTCTCGTGGAAGTCTTGCTCGCCCTAGCCGCAAGTGCCGTTGATCCTTGGTCTTCACTGAGGGAGAGTCGCCTGATCCACTGCGGTGCGTGTGACGGTCGGCAAACACCGTATCCCCCCGGAACGGACCCTGTGAAGAAGACGCGAAGAAGCTCCCTTGAATCCCCGGTTAAGCCGCTTGATTGGCGGCAAGAGATCGTCAACTATGGGGCCCTCACGCCTCAACCTCGTTGGGCAATAGACCGAGTGTCGGACTGGAGCTTCTCATGGCTGCGAATCGTCGTCGGGCCTCGGAATGGGCAATGAGGGCGGGCTTAGTGTCCGCATTTTTGACTCTTTTCGGTCCGTCGGCCGGGGCCGCCGACCTCGTCGTGCTCTCGCCAGAGAACTGGGACCGCTACGCACCTCGGGGCAAGGAGGTCGACTGCATTCATGGTGACTTCGTCCTGTGCAACGAGCAGATCATCGCGGTCATCGGCAGGCCCGTCCGCGGTCGCAATGCCAACATGACGGTCCGCGAGGTCGGGGGAGCCGTCATCGACCTCACGCACCGTGACAAGCAGAGCGATCAGCTCAGTGCCTATTATCCCGGGGGGCAACTCGCGTCCCTCAGGTTTGCGGGCGTCGACGTGTACGGCCCCAAGGTCTACGAGACCTCCGACCTGGGTCGCATGTTCGTCCGTGGCGAATCGGTCACGCTAAGATGTATTGGCCAACCGAGGGAAGGAACGGCCGGCGTCGCGGTTTCTTACACGCTTAAAGACGGATGGCCCTACATTCTGGTCGAGACGACGTTCACCAACCCTGGCCGTAAGCCTGTCGATATGGAACTCTTCGACACCCTGCGGGCGGACCGTTCGTTCGAGAAAGCACCCGACGGCCGTGCGGAGTTGTTCTGGGTGTATGACAAGTGCTTCGGGCAGGCTTACGGTCTTCTCGCCGAAGGGCACGAGGTTCTCAGCGGGTCCGGTCCGAATCTCTCGAACCTCCGCTTGCTCTCCGAAGGAAAGAGCCGCGGCTCTCTCGCGGCGGGCGAGAGCTACCGCTTAACCCGGCGTCTGATCCCGGGTTCCAATCTCCTCGAAGTGAAGGCCACCGCCAACCGGCTTTCGAGGCGGCAACTCCGCCGGTTCTCCCTCACGGTGAAGGATTCGGCAGGTAAGGCCGTTCCCGAAGCCGATGTCGAATTGATCACCGGCGGTGAACGTTATGGGTCCGGCCGGACGAATGAAGTGGGGCAACTCATCTTCGAGGTGCCCCCTGGCGCGTTCGAGGCTTCGGTCACGGCATTAGGTTCCGGGACGAAGGCTCTCAAGATCGCCACTGATTCTCCGGAGTCGCTGGAGACCATACTCGATCAGGCCGGTTCGGTCGTCGGCCGGATCACCGACGAGCATGGCGGGCCGATCCCGTGCAAGGTTCAGTTCATGGGTCGTGACGGGACACCGGACCCTGATTTCGGTCCCGCGAGCGGCGAACATGCCGTGAAGAACCTTTATTACAGTCACGACGGACGGTTTCGTCAAACACTGCCACCTGGGCGGTACCAGGCGGTCGTCAGTTACGGCCCCGAGTACGACGCCGGCTTCTCACGGATAGAGGTATCCCTCGGCGAGGAAACGCCGCTGCAAGCGAAGCTCGTCCGGAGCGTGAAGACGCCCGGGTGGATTAGTGCCGACTTCCACAGTCACTCAAGCCCGTCCGGCGATAACACGTCGAGCCAGCTCGGTCGCGTCCTCAATCTGCTCTGCGAACATGTGGAATTCGCCCCTTGCACCGAACACAACCGGATCTCGACCTACGTCCCGCACCTCAAAGGACTAGGGGTCGAACGACTGATGGCCACCTGTACGGGCATGGAGTTGACCGGCAAACCCTTGCCGATCAACCACCAGAACGCGTTCCCGCTGGTGATGCGTCCGGGCGCGCAGGACAACGGGGCGCCGCAGAGCGACGAGGACCCCGAAGTGCAGATCGAGCGATTGGCCCTCTGGGACCAGGGGAGTGAAAAGCTGGTGCAGATCAACCACCCCGATATCGGCCACATGTTCTTCGACCGCAATGGTGACGGCAAGCCCGATGAGGGCTACCGGGGCATGGTCGGGCACATGGATGTCATCGAGGTTCACCCGCCTCACTTCATCTTCAAATCTCCCAGCGGTGACATCCCTGGACGTTCTGATAATACGATCTTCAATTGGCTTCAGCTCCTGAACCGAGGACATCGCGTCCCCGGGGTGGTGAATACCGACGCGCATGAGAACTTCCACGGCTCCGGGTGGTTGCGGAACTACCTGAAGTGTCCCACCGACGACCCCGCCGAAGTGAGCACCCTCGACGTGGTGCATGCCGCCGAACGGGGCCACCTGATCATGACCAACGGGCCGTACCTTGAGGTCCGTCTGCGGAGCGAGGGCAACAGCGCAAAGCCCGAAGGAACGGCGGGTGATGAGGTGACCGTCCCGGGTGGAAAAGCGACCCTCCTGGTACGTGTCCAGTGCCCGAACTGGTTCGACGTCGATCGGGTTCAAGTCTTTTTGAACGGTCGACCGACCGAGGCCCTCAATTACACGCGCAAGTCGACTCCCGGGCGATTCTCGGATGGTCCAGTCAAGTTTGAAGGCGAGATCCCGTTGGAATTGAAGGGTGACACACACGTGATCGTGGCGGCCGTGGGAGAACACTCGAAGCTCGGGCCGGTCATGGGTCCGGAACACGAAAAGGATCTGCCGGTGGCCGTCGCGAACCCGATCTTCGTCGACGTCGATGGGGGAGGCTTCAAGGCCAACGGTGACGACCTCGGTGCCCCGCTCCCGGTCAAGGGAGGCCGCGTGGCTAAATAACCCGTGGCCGGTCGAGCCGAGGTCCCGTGATTGCGCGATCAGGGCCTCCTTTTGAGGCGATAACGGTCGCAATGGCTCGGAACTGATCCGTGAAGCTTGACGAGTCACGGCAGACACTGTGCTTGGGCTGTCGGAGCCCTCGCGGACGCGGGGGTTGAAGATCGGCCTCCTCCCAGAAATCCCGCTCGGCTTAGCGTCGAGCTATCAGCGGATTTGAACACTCCGAGGCCGTTATGGGTCGGCCCTGTGGGCACCGGTGGAGTACCCCCCGGTGGTGCCCTCGGCGTGATCCCCCGGTGTCAGCGGCAGATCCACAGTGAACGTGCTTCCTTGAGCCCGCCCGCTCTCGGCCCGGATCGAGCCGCCGTGGGCGTCGGCGATCCACCGGCAGATGCTCAGGCCCAACCCGGTCCCCGCCGAGGAGCGGGCGGGGTCGGCCTGGTAGAACCGCTCGAAAACGTGGGGCAGGTGCTCCGCGAGAATTCCTTCCCCGGTGTCGGCCACCGCAAGGCGGGCCAGGTTCCCGGCCCGTTCCACACGGACCCGCACGGTCCCGCCCGCCTCGGTGAACTTGATCGCGTTGTCGACCAGGTTCGTCAGCAACTGCCTGAGCCGCGGCGGGTCCCCGCGCACGGGGACCGCCGGCGAGCGATCCCAGACCAGTTCAAGGCCCCGCTCCTCGGCAAGCGGCTGGAACATCTCGGCGACCTCGTCAACCAGCGCCGCCAGGTCCACCGGCTCGCGCCGCAGTTCGGCTTGACCAGCGTCCGCCTGGGCCAGGAGGAGGAGGCCGTTAACTAGCGCCGTCAGTCGGCCGCACTGCTCGCCCATCGAGCCAAGCGTATCCTGGTACTCGGCGGCCGTCCGGCGCTGTTGCAGGGTCACGTCGATGGCGGCTCGCATCGCGGCCAGGGGGCCGCGAAGTTCGTGCGAGGCGTCGGCCGTAAAACGGATGACCTGGCCGTGGTACGCGGCCAGACGGTCGAGAAGGTCGTTGATGGTGCCGGCGAGCTGGTCCAGCTCGTCTCCGGCACCCGTGAGGGGTAGACGTGCCGTAAGGTCGGCGGGGTTGAGCCGTTGGGCCGTGCGGATGCTCCGGGCCACCGGCTGGAGGGCCTGGCGGGACAGGAGCACCCCGCCGAAAACCGCCAGGAGGAGGAACGCAACCCCTCCGGCAGCGACCCGGCGGTCGAATTGGGCTAGGGTCGCCTCGGTTTCGGCCAGAGACAATCCCAGCTCGAGCGCCGCGCTAGACGCCGCAGGGTCTAAAGTGGTCATCACGACACGGTAGGTCGCCGGGGGGGCGGTGAGTGCAATGGTCCGAGGGGTCGGACCCGGGCCGGACGCGGCGATCCGTTCCGCCAGACGACGCCCGGCTTCGGCGGGAGGGGCTACCACGACCAGACCGGGGCGTCGCACGATCACGACGAGGCCCTCGGCTGAGTAAGCATCGACCTCGCGGCGGATCTCCGCGTCGAGGTCGTCCCAATTCCCCGAACGGGAGTCCCGGACGACGGCCACCAGCTCCGCCGCCTTTCGTCCCAGGAAGTCGTCGTTCTTGGCTGCCAGGACCTGGCTCAGGCCGTGGTGGACCCAGCCGAAGCCGGCCGCCAGGGACATGGCCATTATTCCGGCCGTCCACAAGGTTAGCCGTGCCCGCAGCCCCATCCGCAGCCGGCTATTCTTCACGGAGGACATAACCGACCCCTCTCAGGGTGTGGATCAGTGGACGGTCGAACCCCCGGTCCACCTTGTTCCGAAGCCGGTTGATGTGGACGTCGACGACGTTCGTCATCCCCTCGAAGTCCATGTCCCAGACGTGCTCCAGGATCATAGTCCGGCTGACTACCTGGCCGGCGTGACGGATCAGGTATTCCAGGAGGGCGAATTGCTTGGACGAGAGGTCAATCCTCTGCCCGGCCCGCTCGACGGCGTGGGCCGCCGGATCGAGCCGCAGATCGGCGACCAGGAGGACCGGCGTCGATGCCTCCTGGCCGCGACGTAAGACGACCCGGACCCGGGCCAGCAATTCCGCGAAGGCGAACGGTTTGATCAGGTAATCGTCGGCGCCGGCGTCGAGCCCGTCGACCCGGTCGCCGACCGCGGCGCGCGCGGTCAGGAAGATGGCCGGCGAGGTTACGCCCGACGCCCTGAGCCTGCGGAAGATCTCGAGCCCGTCGCGGCCCGGAAGATTGCGGTCGAGGATCAGCAGGTCGTAGACCCCGGTGGCGGCGAAGGAGAAGCCCTGGTCGCCGTCCGTCACCCAGTCGACGGCGAGGCCGTGCTCTCCCAGCCCTTGTTTCAGGTAGGCCCCCATGTCGAGGTTGTCTTCCACCACGAGGACCCGCATCGAATTGACGCCCTCCTCTTGAATCGGGGACTGAACTTCATGCGCGGAACGACTTTCCCCCCGACAGGTCGCCCCTGATCGGATCTACCCTGATTATAAATAGTCTGTCCAAATGGACTTGGGAAGATGGCGCGGATTTCATCCGGGCGCAATGTTGCTGCAATGAACGCCGTCTATGCTATAGCCCGTAGCAATCCGAAGCACTCATCCCCCGGCCTCTTGGCAGGGAGCGAACCATGCGATTATCACCAGAACGACAAACGCCATCGCGGCGTGCATTCACTCTAATCGAACTCCTTGTGGCGATCGCGATCATCGCCGTGCTGATTGGCTTGCTCCTGCCGGCCGTTCAGGCGGCGCGCGAGGCCGCCCGCCGCGCCCAGTGCGTCAACAACCTGAAACAGATCGGTTTGGCGCTCCACAATTACGAGCAGACCCACAAAAACTTTCCGCCCGGCTACGTGTCGAACTTCGACGCCAGTGGCAACGATACAGGCCCCGGCTGGGGTTGGGCCGCGATGTTGCTGCCTCAGTTCGAGCAGACGCCCGTCTTCAACGCGATCAACTTCTCCCTGGCGGTCGAGGCCCCGGCCAATTCGACCGGCCGGCTGGCCAACGTCAACAACTTCCTTTGCCCGTCGGATCCGACGGCCACGGCGTATTGGGCGGTGAAGCGCGACTTCGCCACAGGCGCGCCGCTCAAGAACATCTGCCAGGTCGCTCCGTCGAACTATGTCGGAATGTACGGCGTCGGCGAGCCCGGACCGGGCGGTAACGGGGTGTTCTTCCGCGACAGCTCGGTCGCCCTTCGCGACATCACCGACGGCACCGGGCAGACGATCGTCGTCGGGGAGCGCTCACACCGGCTGGGCGAGGCGACTTGGACCGGCTCCGTGACCGACGCGATCATGTACCCCACCGACAACGACAACATTGGCAAGTATGCGACCGAGACGAGTTCCGGGATGGTCCTCGGCCACGTCGGCGAGGGAGCGGGGCCCGGCGCCTCGAACGCCGACGTGAACCAGTTCTACAGCCTTCACTCCGGCCGCGGCGCCCACTTCCT
>JAYUFP010000198.1:0-7049 GCA_043738665.1 Isosphaeraceae bacterium | reverse complement strand
CGCCCCCAGACCCACACCGTGATAGGCGTCGTTCGCCCAGTAGATTTGGTTGTGCCGGCACTCTTCCCCGGGGACGGCGAAGTTCGAGATCTCGTACTGGACGAGCCCCGCCGACGCGAGTTTGTCGATCGTGTGGGCGTACATCGTCCGCTCGGATTCCTCGTCCACCGACCGCACCTCGCCGGCCTGCCACTGCTTCCAGAGCGACGTCCCCTTCTCGTACACCAGGCCGTAACACGAAAGGTGAGCGGGACCGAGTTCCAGAGCCGTTTCGAGGTCCGACTCCCATTGCTCGGGGGTGGAGCCGGGAACTCCGAAGATCAGGTCGAACGACCATCGGCTGAATCGGGGGCGGATCAGGTCGAGTGCCCTTCCGACCTCTTCGGGGGCATGGTTTCGCTCCAGGGCCGCGAGCAACGGCGGCTGGAACGATTGCGCCCCCAGGCTCACGCGGTTGACGCCCCCTTCCGCCAGCACGTCGGCCTTTCGGGCGTCGAGCGTTCCGGGATTCGCCTCGACGGTCCACTCGCCTCCGGGAAGGAGTGGAAACCAGCGTCGAATCGCCGTGAGCAGTCGTTCGAGGCTGTCGGCATCGAGACGGGTGGGCGTTCCTCCGCCCACGAAGATCGTCTCGACCTCCGTCGGCTCACCGATCGCGGCCATCTCGCGTTCGAGCGATGTCAAGTACCGGTCGGACAGATGATCGAAACCGGCGACCGAGGCGAAGTCGCAATACCCGCACTTGTGGGCACAGAACGGGACGTGGACGTAAGCCGCCCTCGGCTCAATCCAGGGGGCTTTTCGCTCGGCTCGTGACAAGGTGATGCTCAGAGGACCGCCTCGATGAACCGGATCTCGGGAATCCGTTTTTTGAGGGTCGCCTCGATACCGAACGTGACCGTCATGACGGCCGACGAACAACTCTGGCAGGCCCCCTTCATGCGGACCTGAACAATCGTGTCTTCATCGATCCCGACGACCTCGACGTCACCCCCGTCGGAACGGAGTCCGGGACGAACCTCTTCATCGAGCACGGCCTCGATCCGGGCCAGTAACGCTTCCGAGCCGATCAACGTTTCCGACATGGACGCCCTTTCCGAAGCCTTCTGAAACCTGGAACCTTCAATTCCGGCGGTCGCCCGAGTTGCCGCGACTCCCCTGTCCTCGATCTCCATCCATCGGCGTCCGCGGGTTAGCCTCATTGATGTTCAAGCGTCGGCCGAGGTACTCGTTCCCGTCCATGGACTGGATCACGGCCTCGGCTTCCTCCGCGTCTTCCATTTCCACGAACGCGAAACCACGGCCCCGACCGGTCTCGCGGTCCGTCACGACCTGGACCGACTTCACCCGTCCGTGCTGTTCAAAGAGGGCCTGGACCTGTTCCGCCGTCGTGTTGTAGCCCAAATTCCCGACGTACAGCCGCTTTGCCATGTTGTTTCCCGGTCGACTCATCGGAGTCGGGTGGAGACACGCTCCGCCCCTCGATTGCCGTCAGGGACGTTCCGCTGACCGGCCCCGTAGCTCGTCTCAAGCATTATACTTACGTCCCTTGACCCGTTCAACGTGCCTCCGGGCCGGGTGCTCCCTTGAAACCGGGTTGTAATCGGGTTACGACGTAGCATGTCGAGAACTTCAACGGGATCTGCGTTCCGGATCATCCCTACGCCAGAGGGGTCGCGCCATGGACCGTCCGCTACGTCGCCGGGGGCGAATCGTCCCTCAACTTTTCGCCGCGCTAATCTTAGGATTCATGACAGGCGCGACCGCGACGGCGGCCTCCTGGCGCGTGACCTTCCGAGGACAGGGAACGGCGGCGGGCGAAACCCCGGTCGTCGCTAAGATCGACGCGCGGATTCCTGCTGGGGATTATCTCCTTCGCCCCGAAAAAGGTGACGCGATCCCCGCCCAGGTCTTCGAGCTCGACAAAACGAAGTACCTCGGCACGGTTCTCCGAACAATCCCCGCCGAAGGCACCATGATTTATGTGATGACTCCGAACACCGATTCGGGAGAATCGCGAAAAGGCGTCGAATTTCGCGCGACCGGCGGAAATCTCGACGTCCGTATCGCGGGCCATCCTTTCACGGTCTATCGAACCGACGAGCCGACGAAGCCCTATTTCTGGCCGGTCATCGGTCCCACCGGGACCGCGATCACCCGGGCCTATCCGATGGAAGCTGTGGCCGGGGAAGACCGAGACCACCCGCACCAACGCTCGCTCTGGTTCACATTCGGGAACGTCAACGGTTACGATTTCTGGGCTCCGGACCCGCTGAACAAGCCGAGCCCCAAGTTCGGCAAGATTAAGGAAACCTCGCGCAAGACGATCAGCGGCCCCGCGTTAGGCGTGCTCCGGACGACCGACGACTGGCTCGGTCCCGACGGGAAGGCCGTCTGCTCCGACGAACGCACGGTCACGTTTTACGACACGACTCAAGGGCGGGTCTTCGACTTCGACGTGACGATGAAAGCGCCGAACGAACCCGTCACGTTCAATGACACCAAAGAAGGCATGTTCGGCTTCCGCGTGGCTTCGAGCATGGATTCCGCCAAGACAACCGGCGGAAAGATCATCAACGCCGAAGGTGTGACCAACGAAGCGGCGTGGGGCAAGGCATCGCCCTGGGTCGATTACACCGGCCCGTTGGCGGGCAAGACCGTCGGGATCGCCATTCTGAACCACCCCGACAGCTTCCGCCACCCGACGACGTGGCACGTCCGGCCCTACGGCCTGTTTGCGGCCAACCCCTTCGGCGGTCACGACTTCGGTCAAAAAGAAAGCGGTACTCACTCGATCCCCGCGGGCGAATCGATCCGCGTCCGCTACCGGGTCTTTCTCCACGAAGGAGACACGGTGACCGCCAAGGTGGCCGAGGCCTTCAGCACCTACGCCAAGCCGCCGTCAGTCGAGATCAAGGCCGAATGAACGGGAGCGAGAGACTACCCCATCGACGGGCACGTCGTGCGGCTCGACGGGAAGTTCATCGAACCACTGGGCGTCGTAAATCAAGGCCCAACAGAGGACGTCGTCCCGCAATTTGGGCAAGAGCCGGTCGTAGTGCCCTGCCCCTCGACCCACGCGATAGCCGCGGGAATCGAACGCCAATCCCGGCACGAGCACCCAGTCAACCTCCGTAGGGTCGACTGCCGGGCAGGACGTTCTGGGCTCAGGGATACCGAGAGTGCCGACCTCGAAGTCGTTCGATGGGTCGCCGATCTCGAAGAGTTTGAGGGATTTGGAGCGCCGATCGACCCGCGGGCAAACCAGCCGCTTACCGGCGTCGAGGGTTATTTTCAGAAACGGCTCGGTCTCGATTTCCTCAGGGAACGCCCTGGCGTAGAGGAGAATGCTTCGGGACTTCTGCCAGCCGGGGAGACGAGGGAATCGCTCGGCGAGTGCCGCGTCTTCCTCGTCCCGTTGGGACCGAGGCATCGCCAGAATCCGATCGATGGTCGCGCGACGGATTTGTCGCTTCACGCCCGCCACGTCGGACATCGACGAACCCCGAAGGAAAAGAACCCGCCCGTGTCCGCCCCCGTTTGCACGGAGCCGGGCAAGGGCGGGTAAAAAAGCCTCCACCGCAATGCCGTTGTAGGCGTCTTTTGAGAACCCGTAGATTAAGGTGGGAGCCTTAAACCTTCAAGGCAATGCCAGGAGGTCGTGAATCGGATCCCAGCGGGTTTTCATTGGTTCGCCAAAAGTCACACCCCTCACGAACATGGCAGAGGCCCTTTGTCCGAAATGAATCAGACAAACTGAATATAGGCTAAAAACGGCGGTTTTTCAAGGGCAACCGCGGCAAAACGTGGCGTCCGGTCAACTTGCTTTTTTAAACGGTCGGCGGTTCACGAAGTTGTCGGCAGGGAGCCCACGGCTGAACCGCGGAGTCTCTGGATCTGGTCGCGGACGTGTGCGGCTTCCTCGTAGTCTTCCTCAGAAACGGCCCGGGCTAGCTGCTTTTCGAGGCGTTCCAGAGGCCCGACGGGCCGCTCGCTCTCGAGCTCTTTCCGCCAGCGGAGCAGGAACGCAAGCTCCATGCACTCGATCGCGTTCTCGGTCTCCTCGTAATCCCGGAGGAAGCTGCGGACCCCTTCGATCCCTTCGTCGATCGCCTTGAGGGCGGAGGCATAGTCGTTCTTGGCAAGCGCCATATGTCCGAGGGCTCTGCTCCGCATCATCGTGACGTAGGGACGGTAACGGTCGAGTTGGATCTTGTCGCGCTGTCTGGTCGCGTTGGCGACGACGAACGCGAAGAGGCGGAGGTTCCGCTCCGTGTCGCGAACGACCAGGTCAAAACGCTGGAGGTGGAACGCCGAAAGATAGCGCTGGTAGTACTGAACGCCTTCCCGCATGAGCATCTGACACGTTTTGCCGTCGAGGCTGAAGTCCTCACCCGCTTCGTTCGCCGTCGCGCGGCCGGCTTCGAGCAAGTCCAGGAAGGACTCGCAGCCTTCAGAGCTCGTGCCGTCGGGCCTTCCCGACATTTCCATCTGGATCACGCCCATGTCGATCCGCATCTGGATCTTGTCGCGGCCGTCATCGCCTGCCACGATCCGGACCTGGAGATCGTCCTGTTCGTAATCCCAACCGTCCAGGATCGGGGTGATGTCCTTGCTCAAGGCGAGAACTCTCCGCAATTCGGGTGACGAATCGTTGCAACGAGTGGCCGCGACCGTTCCCGCGACCGCCGTGACACCCCTTATCATACGCAGACACGTGCGGTCGCGTCGCGTTCTTGAGTTCCGCGGGGAGCGATTTGCGAAAAAAACGCCGCGGAACTCCGGCCGGTAAAAGCCGGCCGGAGTTTCGCGGCGTCGATTCGGTCACGCATTCAACGCGTCAGCACGCTCAAAACAACTCAAAGCTCGTTGCCGTCATGGATCATCGGCTCAAGTTCTTTAGTGTTGCGTTCGACGGCCAGGACGATCGTCCGTTCCTCGACCCCGTCGGGACTTGCCGCGACGGCCGGGATGATCTGTCTCGAGTCGGGCAGGCTGAATCGGACGGTGAACGTCCCGTCAGGGCGGAGAGCGACAGGTTCCCCTTGGAGGGTGACCTTCGCGTTCGGCTCCGTCGTGCCGTAGACGATCAATTCAGCGTCGATCTCGAAGTGGAAGTCACGCCCCGGCGAGGGCAGCGCTCCCGTACCGAGACTGCCGAGTGAGAACGTGTGCATGGGCCTGCGGAGCCGTTCTTCGAAGAGTTCTCGCAGGTCAGTGGAGACGGCCGTGTGGCTCGACCCTCCGGACTGGTTGTATATCTTCTGGAATTGCTCCTGGACGCTCGCCCAGTTCTCGTCGAGGACGTCGGAAACGCCGGCCTTCGGTGTGCAGACGACGTTGGAACGTGCCAGGACGAAAAACTTACCGCGCCGCGCGAGGTAGCCGATGTCGATCCGGAACGACCGGGTCGGCGAGGTGATGTCGATGTACCAGTTGTTCACGCCGCCGTGGATTTCGATGTCGCGGACGTGACGCTCGCACGCCGAAGTCGTGTCTTCGCTGGTCACGTCCATGAGCCGAAGGATCGGCCTGGCGGTGTGCCATTCCTGCCCCAGCGCGGCCTGAGCGCGGGCGTAAGTCGATCGGCTCAACTCCCAGTAGACGTGGAGCCAGTAGGGGTCTCGGACCATGGCGATGATCCGGTCCTTGACGCAGGCGTGGTCGAGCGCCCTGGGGGGCATGACCGTCAAGGCCTTGGACGGGGCGGCCAACGCGGGAGTGGCGGGAGCGGGGGCGGGGGTCGGGCGACGCAGGGCGGGCTCCGCCGGAGCCGGCTTCGAGCCCTTCTTGCCGGTCGGAACCACGGTCAGCGCACGGATCAATTGATCCTTACGCATCGCGTGCCAGCCGACGATCCCCTTGTCTTTGGCCACCTGGGCCAGATACTTCTTGTTGCAGTCCTTGAGCGATTCGACGGTCATGCGGGGCCACTCCGTCTCCATCCGCGGCCCCGAGGATTTGGGGTGGACGCGGATCGGACAAGGAACGCGAGGGTTCTTCCTTGAGTGGACCGATCCGGAAAACTCCGTGCCTTCCGGACTTAAGTTCGCCCGGCCGGACGGCCCCGCGGATACGCGACACGAACACCCGTCAACGCTCGAATCGATGCCTCGTCAAAGACGAAAGGCGACCATCTTCCCGTCTGACCACGGAAAAACGCCGCCTGCGGCTTGATCGAACTTTGAGCACAAGGGTGACATCATGACCGATCCCCGCACTGGCTCGTACCGGACTGAGTAGGCGTAACTTGTAGCTTGATACTTAATAACAAATACCACACGTACTGTCAACATAAAATCCACTTTGGGCGTCCGCGACCGGACACCCGGGACGGTTTGTAACGACAGGGGGTGACGTCCCTCCCCTCAAGAAGACCCGCGCGGGATCGCCGCCGATCCGCGGAGTCCGCGGCCAGGTGCGCGACTTTGTGAAAAATTTCTCGAAGCGACCTCTGGGTTGTTGACAGGCGCATCCCTCCCGGTATAACTGTCTCCCAACGGTTCATCCTGTCTTGTCGTGCCTGGTCTCGTTGCTCAGCCCCGCTGACGGCGACGGGGCTCCGTTCTCGCGGCGATGGTTCGCGGGTTGGGAGTCGTGCGTGACCCGGTCAGATGAGCCCCGTTCAAAACTCGCGGTCGGTATGGAATGGGCGACACGGGCGACCTCCATCGGGTTGGAGTTCGTGCTCCCCACGCTTCTCGGTGCCTTCCTGGATTCGAAGCTGGGAACTTCACCCTTGTGCGTCGTCCTCGGCGCATTTGTGGGGTTCGGTGTCGGAATGACGCACATTCTTCGAATCGCCAAAGACGGAACCGGGGAGACGCCGCGGGGCAAGTCTGAGAAGTGAGTGACGAGCGGGTGTCGGGGCGTTTGGCCGCCGGCCTTCCGCGAATCGTCGAATCGAGTCAACTTCCGGGGCTTCACCATCAATGGCTGGACACGGCGATAGTCCCCTTTCCCACGTGGTCGATCAACCCACGCTTGAGTTTCCCTGGTATCCAGGGTCGTGGGAGGTCGAGCTTCCCAACCACTTCGGGATCCAGGTG
>JAYUFP010000197.1:0-7066 GCA_043738665.1 Isosphaeraceae bacterium | reverse complement strand
ACTCGTTTTGGCAGGTTGTGATAATAGCGGCGGGTTGAAGCCAGGAATTCCAGAGAGCGTCGATTTGAACAAAAAGTTCACGCCGGATGCGGGAATCGGCGGAATGTCTCCCAACGATTTTACTTCAAAGAAGGCCAAGGCCGTGACGAGTCCCACCCCCGCTCCGGACGCGAAATGATGGTGTGACCGCGGATCAACGATTCCGCCGCTCCGATCAGTCAGGAATGGAATGTATCCACAAGACGAACCGGCCTCGCCTGGCACTGACGAAGGGGTGCCGGTTACGTCACCGGGAAAAATCGCTTCCGGCCCACATTCAAATCCAACGCGAAACGCTTCGCCGAATCGCCGAAAACGGATTCCACTCTGGTTCCGGGCGGCGGTTTTGGCCGCGGTCGTGCTTACGTCCTGGGGAGCGTTGGAGTGGAACGCCCTCCGTCGGCTTCACGCCGCGCTCCTACTGGCTGAGCGGGAGATGGCCTCCGGGCAGTTCGACAAGGCCCGAGAGCGGTTGATGATTCTTTCGGCAGGTTACGCCGGCCGATCGGACGTCGCCTACCAACTCGGGGTCTGCGAACAGGCCCGGGGCCGTCGGGAAGCGGCTTTGGTGGCATTCGCGCGCGTTCAACCCACATCGCCGTGGTTCGTCCGGGCTTCCGTGATGCGTGCCTCGCATTACATCAACGCCGGGCGGTATTCCCTTGCCGAGGAAGCCCTGGAGCGCGCCCGAACCTCGCCCCACACCTCGAACGAGGGCCTTGAAATTCTTCGGGCCTTGTCGAGGGTTTACCGATTCGAGGGCCGGGTCAACGATGTCCGTCGAATCCTTCAAGAGTCCTGGGTTCTCTCGAACGACCCGCTCGGTGTGCTCAAGGAGCTCTGGCTGCTCGACAATTCTCCTCAGCCGGTCGAGGCATTGCAGCTTTCCCTTGAGAAGGCCGACGACAAGGACGAACAGGTTTGGCTTGGCCGGGCGAACCTCGCCGTTTTGATCGGTCGATTCGATGATGCCTCGCGCTGGCTCAACGAATGCGTTCGCAGAAGACCGGACGATCCTTCCGTCTGGCGCGCCCGTCTCGACCTCGCGATGGCCTCCAACGATATTTCCGGCGCGATCGTGGCCGCCTCGCACCTCTCGGCGGATCAGTTCGCCGAGGCGGAAGTCCTCCAACTTCGCGCCTGGCTCGCCGCCCGATCGAACGACCGCGACGTGGAGCGCCGGGCCCTCGAAATTCTGGTCAAGGCCGATCCAGGGAGAGCGTCGGCCCTGGATCGCCTCGCTTCTCTCGCGTTCGATGCGGGTCATCCCGAGGAGACGGAACGGCTTCACCGCCAAAAAGCGGAGATCGACCGCGTCAAAGACCGAGTCCGCAAGCTTCTCTTGGGTGAAGACAATCTCGCCGCGAAGGCCGACGAGATGGCGAAGCACTCTCATGCACTTGGCCGAGGGTTCGATGCCCGGGCCTGGTCCGTCATCTCGGCGCGTCATCATCGGGAGACACAATTGGCGGGTGGAACACAAGAACCGGACTCGACGACGCCGGGCGACGCCGCCGGGGCTCGATCCGGAGTGAAGCTGAGCACGCTTTTGACCGACCTGATCGTGAAACCGGCCCCTTCCGCGATTGTTCCGTCTCCTCGCCTTGTCGCCCCTCAGTTCACTGACGACGCGGAGGCCGCCGGATTATCGTTCGTGTTTGATAACGGCGCGACCCCGCTCCGACAGCTCCCCGAGACGATGTCGGGGGGAGTCGCCGTCCTCGACTTTGACGGCGACGGAGCACTCGACGTCTATGTCGTCCAGGGGGGGCCGCTCAAGGACGACTCCGGAGCCACGCCCAATGGCGACCGCCTATTCCGCAACAACCGCGACGGAACCTTCCGCGACGTCTCCGTGCCTTCCCGGATCGCCTCGTTCGCGCGCGACTACTCGCTCGGCGTGACCGTCGGCGATATCGACAACGACGGCTGGCCCGACGTGTTCGTCACGCGGCTCAACTCTTACGCGCTCTACCGAAACCTCGGGGACGGTACATTTCGCGACGTGACGGCCGAAGCGGGCCTCGCCGGGCGTCGCGACAACCCCACTTCGGCCGCGTTCGCCGATCTCGACGGCGATGGCGACCTCGACTTGTACGTATGCCATTACATGAAGTGGGACCCGGCCCGGCCCCGTCTCTGTCAGAGCGATAAAGGAGACTATTTCTACTGCGACCCGAGCAAGGTCGACCCGGCCCCGGATCACGTCTTCCGCAACGATGGCGGCCGTTTCACCGATGTCACGGAGTCGGCCGGCTTCACCGACCCGGACGGCCGCGGACTGGGCGTCGTGGCCGCCGACCTGGACGGCGACAACCGTATCGATATCTACGTGGCCAACGACGGCACCGCCAACTATCTGTTCCACAATCTCGGCGGTTTCCGCTTCGAGGAAAGGGGACTCGTGGCGGGAGTCGCCGCAGGCCCCGAAGGGGGGTATCAAGCGAGCATGGGGGTCGCCTGCGGAGACCAGGACGGCGACGGACGTCTGGACCTTCTTGTCACCAACTTCTACGGTGAGTCGTCCACGCTTTACCAGAACCTTGGAGACGGTCTCTTCCGCGACAACACCGCCGCCTCCGGGATTGGCGCGGCGACCCGATTCCTTCTCGGATTCGGGACGTGGTTCGCCGACTTCAACAACGATGGCTGGCTGGACCTGGCCACGACCAACGGACATGTGAACGACAATCGCCCGTTTTACCCTTACGCCATGTCCTCTCAGCTCTTGCTCGGGAGCCCTTCGGGACGCTTTTCCAACAGTACCGCCCTCAGCGGCGACGCCTGGCGTACTCCCAGAGTGGGCCGAGGCCTCTCGGTCGCCGACCTCGACAACGACGGCCGACTCGACGTCCTTATCCTCGCGCAAAACGACTTGCTGGCCTATCTCCATAACGGAACCGAGAACCCCGCGATGGGGAACCATGTCACGTTTCGGCTGGAGGGAACGAAATCCAACCGCGACGGCGTCGGCGCTCAGGTGACGATCGTCGCGGGGGGCCGTCGTCAGGTCGCACAGCGGCTCGGCGGCGGCAGTTACCAGTCGGCATGTGACCCAAGGGTCCATTTCGGGCTCGGAGCCGCTTCGATCATCGACTCGGTCGAGGTCCGCTGGCCTTCGGGGCGAGTCGATCGCTTTGAACGGCTCGCCGCCCGAAACGGCTACCTCCTTCGCGAAGGCGAGCCCGCCGCGGTCCCCCTTGCCACCTTCTCGAAACCTTGAACCGAACCGAAGGCCTGATCCGTTCCCACGTGGAAGCCTCTCAGGTTATTATCGACGCTGAGGTTCTCGCGGAACGCGGTATCGAGCGAGGTCCGTCGCCAACTTGTCTGAGCGGGTGACACGTCCCATGGACTCAAAGCGGATTCGACTGACACGGAAGCGTCGACCGGCTATCCTCCGGCGGACTGCTTGGCTGGCGGTCGCCATGCTGATCCTCGTGATCAGTTCGGGGCTCTTCATCCGTTTCCGGAGCACGTCCGGCGAGGAGCCGACGATTCGATCCGCAGTCCGGGCCGGGCGGTATGAGGAAGCGAGCGAGGCGCTCGGCCGTTGGCTGAAGCACTCTCCCGACAAGGTCGAACCGCACCTCTGGAAAGCCCGGATCGCACTCGCCTTGCGTCGTCCCGAGGAAGTGGAAGAGGGCTTGAAGCGTGCCAAGGAGCGGGGCTGCGATCGGAATCGGCTCGATGTGCTCTGGGCAGTCCACGACGTCCAAGGTGGACGATTCACGGATGCGGAGCCGGTCCTTCGCTCGGAATTCAATGGTGGCGGGGAGCCGGACCCCCTGGTCGAAGAAGCGCTCGCGAAGATCTACCTGGAGAGCTACGACTTTCCCCGTGCTTCCCTGGTCATCGACCGCTGGATTCGCGACTCTCCGGGCGACCCCAAACCTTACCTCTGGCGCGCGGAGATGGACGTCCGCACGGGCGTCGTCGACCGGGTGATGACCGATTACCGAGAGGCGCTTCGCCGCGACCCGGGTTCGCCCGCCGCCCATCTCGGCCTAGCCGAAGAGCTTCGCAAATCTCACCGCGACGACGAGGCGGCCTTGTACATCGAGAAATACATCGTCTTGAAGCCGCAAGACTCCGCCGGCCACCTCTGCGCGGGCCGGATCGCGAAAGAACAACGCGACGACGACGCGGCGGAAAGTCACTTTGAACGAGCCTCGAACCTTGACCCAAAAAACGCCGAGGCTTTCAGGGACCTGGCGGATCTTCTCATTCGTCGAGGCCAGTTCGAACGCGCCCTGGCGCGACTGGATCAGGCCGTCGCGATCGATCCCTTTGATCTCAACACGCGATACAACCGGGGCATCGCTCTCTCACATTGCGGAAGGACCGACGAGGCGCACGCCGAGCAAACGCTCGCGGCGCGATTGCGAACCGAGTTGAATGAGCTTCTCACCGCGCAATCCCGACTTGTCAAGGCACCGGGAGATCTTGTAGCGAGGCTCAAAATTTCCCGCTGGATGTTCTCACACGGGAAGCCCGACGCGGGCATTCGCTGGGCCGAGTCGATCCTCCGAATTCAATCCAATCAGCCTGCGGCCTGTCGGCTGCTTGCGGATCATTACTTACAGACTGGCCAAACGGGCCTTGCCAATTCTTACGTGGTACTGAGCGGGGGGAACTGAAGGGGAAGCGCAACCGAGTTGCCCGTGATCCCGTATTAGGCGAAGTGGCCGGTCAGCTTCTGGCGGAGTGTCTGGTGCCGGGTCGCCGGGTCGCGGTGCCGATTGAGTCGGAACCACGCTTTGAGCGACCGTGATCCGCGACTGAATCGACTCCGCGACGTCCTCCGCGACGTCCTCCGCGGCTCCCCGCGTCTGAAACGTTCGGGGCTCAATCACACGGCCTCTGATCTGGCGGTTTAGGAGAAGAATGCAAGATGCCTCCGACTTGACCCAATCCTCTTGAACCGCGTTAATATCGAGGGATGTCCCCGTTTTATCCGTCCGGATAGCGGGAAATAATCCCCTTTATCACCCGCTATTTCTGTGGTAGAAGATCACTACTGCCCGAAGCGTCGTAACGCTCGACGGGAGGAATGGGGAGGTACGTGACATGAATATCAGCTATGAAATACCCCTGGACATTGAACAAGAGCTTCGCACCAACGGCCCGGACATCAACCGAGAGGCGAAGGAGGCCTACCTGATCGACCTCTATCGCCAGGAACGGATTAGCCATCGCCAGCTTGCCGAAGCGTTGGGGTTGAACCGCTACGAGACCGATGGGGTCTTGAAGTGGCACATGGTCTCGCCGAACGTCACCCCCGGGGAGATGCGCGCTCAATCCACGTGCCTCAAGGACGCGCGACCGGAATGATTGTCGTCTCCGATACGACACCCTTGAACTACCTCATCTTGATCGAAGCGGCTCAGGTGCTCCCCGCCTTGTTCGGCCGGGTGTATGCACCGACGGCGGTGATGGAGGAGCTGTCGCACCCGCGCGGCCCTCAGCCTGTCCGAGTCTGGGTTAGTTCACCTCCCGAGTGGCTCGTCGTGCGGGAGCCCACCCAGGTTGACGAGACGTTGCCCAAATCGCTTCACAAAGGGGAGGTGGAGGCCATCTCCCTCGCTCGGGAGCTTGGGGCTGACTGGGTTCTGATTGACGAACGGAAGGCGTCGAGAGAGGCTGAAAGCCGTGGCCTCCGGGTCGCGGGGACGCTCGGCATCCTCGAAGAAGCGGGAGCCCGGACCCTTCTCGACTACGAGAAGGGTCGGGACCGTCTCGTCAACGAGACGAACTTCTATGTCACGGACGACGTGCTCCGCGAATCGGAGCGTCGATATCACGAGCGGAAGCAAGCCCGGGAACATGATCGGAAGACTCAGGAGTAAGCTGCCCCTTGGCCCGAGCATGACAAGGTGGAATAAACGTGGAACAAACAGAGACATCCCTTGATTCAATCGAGACCCGGGCAGTTTAGGTGGATCACATAAAGTGATTTAGGTCATTTTAGGAGAAGAATGCAAGATGCCTCCTTCTTAACCCGATACTCCTAAACCGCGTTAATATCGAGGGATGTCCCCATTTTATCCCCTCATTTTATCCCCTCGTCAATGTCTGACCCTGAGGCCCGCCGCGGATCTCAAGCCGGGAGAAAGGCGGCCGGGGAGACGTGGAAGAACCTGGCGAGCGTGATCACCTGATCTTTGGTCAGCGACCGGGTGCCGTTCAGGACGGCGGAGATCGTGGACTGCGCGATCCCGACCTTCTTCGCGAGGTTCGGTCGGGTGAGCCCGCTCGCCCTGATCAACTCTCGCAAGACGTCCGACTCGGGGGCGTCGGGGATCGTCACATTTTCGGCCTCGTAAGTCTCGACCAGGTCCGTCAAGGCGTCGAGATATTCCCGACCGCCTTCTTCCAGATTCTTTCGGAGCAGCCGGCCGATCACCGCCGAGGCCGCTTCGAGGTGGGCGTCATCACAGACGTGGGTGAGCGGGAACTGATTAACCAGTTCAAAGTAGGTGGCGGGAAGCGTCCGGGCCGGAGTGGCGGTCTTGACGGGCATCGTTTACTTACTCTCCTTGGGCTTGCCGCGGGTTGACTTCAGCTTCGAGGGTATCTTGCTTGGCGGAGGCTCGTGGCACCCACAGGCGTCGGCCCAAAGATTCTTGTTGTATTCCGCGTGGTCCATCACTCTCAAAACGTAAATGACGCCCCTGTTGTAATTCACCCTGCCGATGAGCCGGAAACGGTTGTTCCCCACGTCGAACACCACACAGTTACCGACCTGGTCGGCCGACCCGGACGTATGCTTGAGCGCCCCGAAGCTGGGCCATCTGGCGTTCTTCGCGAGCTTGTACCATGCGGACAGGTCCCGCTCGGCGGTCGTGGAATCGGCCTTCCGGGCTTGCCAGAACCGCACCAGCCGTGGCTTGGAGATAACGCGCACACAATACCCGTTGACAGTAGGTCGTACCGAGAGACAATTCTATCGCAATGGAACGCTGACGAAATAACTTCCCGATTGGGATTCGAGGAACAGGCCGGGAACGACATCGTGATTCTTCAC
>JAYUFP010000196.1:0-2262 GCA_043738665.1 Isosphaeraceae bacterium | reverse complement strand
GGTCGGTCTTGCCGTTACCGTCGGTGTCCACGAAACGGCGGAGGAGCTTTCCCTGGCCGTCTCGAAGGGCGAAGCCGATCGCGGTTTTCTTCGCGTCGGTCACGGTCTCGATCTTGCAGGCGTCAACCGCCGCATCGTTGGGAATTTCATACTCGACGCCCTTCAAGACGGGCTTGAGTCCGAGCAGGTCTTTGACTTTCGGAGTGCCTTGCGCGTCGGCGAGCCCCGGCGCGATCGCCAACAGCCACGCCGCGGCCAACGTCGTCCGCAGAGACCTCATGAATGTCTCCTCAACACGGCCGGGGACTCCTCCCCGGCGAGTTCCGACCACCCCGAGCGAGGCGATCCGCTGAACAAACATGCCCAAATCCGCGCCGCGATTGTCATATCGACAATAATTACCGCCGCCCTTCATCCCTGCGCAGGCGACGTCGGGGAACGAAGATCATCCCCAATTCCATCGGCTTTCGGGCCTCCGAGGCTCCATTTTAGTGAGCGAAGGGGCAAGAAACGACTTGAACCCTCCAGCAATCGTTGAGTGACACGAACGAGAAGCAAATCCGCTGCCGCACCATTCGGAGAGTCGCCCACGACGCGAATGAATATTCTTGGCGCAGTGTTCGCCGGCAAGATTCAGCCGACAAGCTGGTCTTTTTCAGCCAGGTCTGCTGAATGCTTGACAACCTGCTGAATGAGCGTAGTCTAGATCCGCGGTAATCCATGCAGGATCGAGAAACTTTTCACAATAGCCTGAATCGCGTCATCACTAAGTGACAGGATGGGAATCACTTTCCGATTCGTGACGGTTTCAGAGTCGTAGGCTGGGTCTTGACCCAGCAGGTTTTGAGTTCGCGGGCCGTTCTCGCCGGGTCACGACCCAGCCTACGAAAGAAGTCAGGAAGTTACCCCGGCCTATTCCTTAACTGTTTTCAGACGTCGATAAGGTCATGACCGGAAGAAGTCCCCCACCCGCCTCAACCTTGGACGAGGGCGCCATGGACCGACGCATCCTAGTGGTGGACGACAGCGAACTTGTCTGTCAGCAACTCTCGCAACTTCTCGCCCGGGCCGACCGTCAAATCAAGGTCGCTCACGACGGGACCACAGCCCTTGAATGGCTCGTCGAGCGGAATTTCTCGCTCGTCCTCACCGACCTCCGACTTCCCGGGATCAACGGTCTCGACCTGATCCGCGAAATCCGTCAGCGCGACCTGCCGGTGACGGTGATCGTCATGACGGGCCATGCCTCGGTGGATTCCGCAGTGACGGCGATGCAGTTGGGGGCTTACGACTATCTCACGAAGCCGATCGACTCGATCCGGCTGGAGGTTCTCGTCGAACAAGCCCTTCAGGACAGGAAACTGATCGACGAGGTCGGCGCCCTACGGCAAAACCTTCAGGAGCGGTTCGCGTTCCACAACCTCCTCGGGAAAAATCCGAAAATGTGCGAGGTCTTCAACCGGGTCGCCCGGGTCGCCTCGTCCTCCTGCATCGTGCTGATCACCGGCGAGACGGGGACGGGGAAGGAACTCGTATCCCAGGCGATCCATTACACCGACGCGACCCGGCTCGGTCCGCTCGTCACCGTAAACAGCGCCGCGCTTCCTGAGCCGCTCCTGGAGAGCGAGTTCTTCGGTCACGAAAAAGGCGCGTTCACCGGCGCCGATCGGCAGCGGAAGGGGAGGTTCGAGTCCGCGAGGGGCGGCACCTTGCTCCTCGACGAGATCGGTGAGCTTCCGCTCGGGATGCAGGCCAAGCTCTTGAGGGTGCTTCAGGACGGAACTTTTGAGCGGGTCGGCGGTTCCGAGGTCATTCAGGCCGATTGTCGGGTGATCGCGTCGACCAACAAGGATTTGGCGAAGGCCGTGGCCGCGGGGACGTTTCGCGAGGATCTCTACTATCGACTGAACGTGGTGCAGTTGGCGTTGCCTCCGCTGCGCTCGCGACGCGAAGACATCGAGCCCTTGTTTAGGCTCTTCCTCGCTCGAAATGCGGCAGCGCTCGGCCGGTCGATCGAGGTCAGCCCCGATCTCATCGATGCGCTCTGGGCCTACCGATGGCCCGGCAACGTGCGCGAGCTCGAGAACCTCACCGAGCGGATGGTGATCCTGAGCCGCACGGGCTTGCTGACGGTCGATGAGCTTCCGCGCGAGCTGCGCCCCACGCTCGGGTTGCCGGCGGAGCCGCTGAAGATCGAGGTGAGGAGCATCGGCGAGACGGGGTTCGACCTCGAGCTCACGCTCGAGCAAACAGCGTGGCGCC
>JAYUFP010000195.1:0-2267 GCA_043738665.1 Isosphaeraceae bacterium | reverse complement strand
GAACTGTACATTACCACGAACTTCGGGTCCCCCGCGTTCAACGCGGGAACGCAGCCGTCGCTTAACCTCCTCCTCGACCACACGCTACCCTTTGAGATCAACTTCGAACACAATTTCAGCCTGACCGGAAGGCCCGGGTATTTCGGTGAATCCATCTACGAGTTCGGATATAGCTGGTCGTTCCAGCGGCAACTCGTCAAAGATTTTGACATTTTCACGCACGGATTTTATAACTCGTCGTCGCTCCCAAGAATCCGCGACGTCGCGCTCGCGATTCCCGCTCAGGCGATTCGGGGCAAGACACCCACGGCTGTCGTGGTTGGTGCCGGGGCGATCTGGACAGTAAACAACCGCTTGGCCGTCTTTGGCAGCTATAACGTCGGCCTCACGACGGATTCCCCCACCATAATCGCCCAGCTCGGCTTCGCGCTGGCTTTCTAATCCAAGAGCGTGCGCGTCTCGACGAGAACCTGCACGGCTGTTTCGTTTTCGATGGACCGAGATGACCGATGACCGAAGGAAGAGTAAGGAATCTGGGGAGGATCGCGGTCTCATTTCTTGGTCATTGACCATCGGACATCGGCCATCCCGAGAACCCCACGTCGAAAATGAAACCGCCCTAAGAACCTGGATAGTTCATATTATCAAAAGCAAGTGCGATCCGGGGTTCAAGGCCTGGTCGCAGGCCGCGCCGGCGACGGGACGACCGGGAGGCTCGCGTTTCCCTCCGTGTCGATCGCTTGCACGGCGAAGAAAAGGTCGTCTTTCGAGAGACCTTTGAGGACGACCTCGGTGACGTCCCCGACATCGCGAGCGCGCTGCCAGTAAGGTTGCTCGGTCGTCCGCCAGACGACGCGGTAGCCCGCCAGGTCTTCGTCCGCGCCGCGTTTCCAGGCCAAGGCGGTGTCGTAGGCCTGCCTCGCCGATCCGAACCGTACATCGCTCGGGGCCGCGGGGGCGAGGGCGAGATTCATCATCAGGCTCGCGTTCACTCGCGCGACGTTCGCGACGTAGTCAAAGTCGACGTGCTCGACGACATCTCCATACGCGATTCCGTCACGGGTTTCGACCTTTTCGTGTTGCCTATTGAAATTCTCGTTCGGTTCGGTGAGCCGGACGGCGGCGAAGCCGCGTTCGTTAAACGGGATGTGATCCCCGCCGCGGCCGTATCGGTCTCGACGAAAAACGAGAGTGATCTCGAAGTCGGGCATGTTCCGCTCGGCGACGTCCTTCAAATAGCGTGCGAGTTGGCGCGAAGGGCCGTCATTTTCGCCGCCGATCGACTTTCTTAGACGGGCCTGCGCCTCTGTTTCATTCGCGGGGACGCCCTCCGAGAAGACGCGGAGCCGGCGGTTGTCTCGCACTCCGTTGCCGCCGCGAGTGTTGCCGACGATGTCGTTGGTGAGCATCGCCTCGATCATGCGCCCCTCGGCTTTCGACTTCTCAGCCCAGTGAGTCGAGCCGAGAAGTCCTTGTTCTTCTCCGGCGACGGCGAGAAAGACGAGCGTGGCGTCGAAGTGGCGTTTTGATAGGACACGGGCCAATTCCATCACGACGGCCGTTCCCGAGGCGTCGTCGTTCGCACCGGGGGCGTCGGCCTTGGCGTCGGAAAGCGGACGCGGGATCGAGTCGTAATGGCCGCTAATCACGATCAGGCGTTCGCGAGCGGCCGGCGCGTCGCCGGGAAGCGTTGCCACGAGATTCACCAAGGTGGTCGGCACGGGAACCCTCGCCGCGGCTGGCTGAAGGAAAGAATCCTCCTCGACTTTGAGACGTCCGCCGGAATCGCGTGAATACGTTTCGAGCTCGGACTTAATCCATTTCCGGGCGGCCCCGATGCCGCGGTCGGGCGATTCGGTGTCGGATAACGTGTGTCGCGTGCCGAAACCCGCGAGTTTCCGCACGGTCGCCTCGATCCGCCCGCGAGACACCGCTTCGAGCGCTTTCTCAATGGAAGGGTTCGTCCGCGCGTTCTGCAGAACATGCTGTGCGTCGATGGAAGGCGTGAAAACGCACACGATGATACCGCAGAGGAGAAAAATCAATCGATTCATGGGGCTTTCCGTCAAGGACGCTGAAAAAGTTCGGTCGAGAAGTAACGTTCCATGCGATCGGGGAAGACGGTGACGATCCTCGTGTCATGTCTAAGAGTCTGTCCGGAAAGGAATTGGCTAGGAAATGGCTGATGACGGATGGCTGATGACGGATCGGAAAGAGCGAATGCGACGTTTTCCCGCCGGTTTTCTCGCATCGGTCATCGGCCATTG
>JAYUFP010000194.1:0-7106 GCA_043738665.1 Isosphaeraceae bacterium | reverse complement strand
TCGCCTGCGCTTCCCCGGCGACCGCGCCCGCCGTGAGGGCAGGGGCGAGGAGGATCGCGGCGATGCCCTGGGCCAGCACGAGGGCGTCGAAGATTTTTCGGGCGAACGCCGTGATCTCGTCACCCGAGAGCGAACCGTCGCCCGCTGAAGGAAACGTCTGCCGGTAGGCGGAAGCGGCCGCGAGGAACACGCCGACGCCGTAAAGCGATCGCACGGCGTAAGTCCGTTTCGCGCGCGAGTTCGCGACCATTTCGAGCCGAAACAAAGGTCCAAGCATCGTCGAGGGCGACACGATACGGGGGAAATCCGGTCCCGCCAGAAGACCGAAGCGCCGGCGCGCACCGATCCCCGGGACGACACCCGTCCCTCCGGCAAGCATAGGACTTTTTCCAGGGGGCGGGGCCGATGGGCGATGGGGAGATGATGGATGGCCGATCGTGGGTGACGGATGTCGATTCGATCCGTTGCAGTCCTGAAGGGGCGACCGTCAGTAGCCTCGTCGCGCGAGTCGAAAACGAACCCGTTGCGAAACTGGGTAAACTGTAACGGCCGTCTCTTCGGTTGAAATCGCTCGTGCCGCGACAGGTTGATTGCAAAGTCCGTCCTTCTCTTCCCGGGAGAAGGTGGCCGTAGGCCGGATGAGGGTCCCCGAGTCGTGGCGTCAGTCAAAAGACCCCTCATTCGCCGTTTCGCGGCACCTTCTCCCGGGGGGAGAAGGGTTAACGTCGGACTTTGCAATCCTCCTGCGTGCCGCGAGGAAAGGCTCCCCTCGACCTCACCTTTCCGTTATCTTCGGTGATGATCGGACGGGTGTCACTGAGGAAAGGGATGAGGCGACCGATGGATTCAGGTGCCCCTCACGCCCCGAGGCGGCAGGCGACTTTACTCGAGTCGGTGGAGGAAATCCGCGACCGGGTCCGTGCGGGGAAGACCCGGAAGGAAGTCGGGCTCGGCCCGAATCCGGGGGCGGAAGCCTCGCAGGATACGAAGCCGTTCCGACCCACGATGCGGCCCGGCATGGCCTTGCTTTACGTGCTCGACGACGGCGACGACTCGGGTGAGCTCATCCGCCTGCGTGCCGGCACCTTCGTGATCGGCAGGGTCGACGGCGACCTCACGATCCCGCACGACAACGGCATCTCCGGGCGTCACGCCGAGATCGGCCGGCGCCTCGAAAACGGCGCGACCGTCTGGTACCTCAAGGACTTGCAGAGCACCAACGGCACGTTCGTCCGCGCCTCGACCGTCATCCTCCACCACGACCAGGAACTGCTCGTGGGCGGAAGCCGGTTCCGTTTCGAGTCGGCCGAGCCGGTGCGACCGGAGTTGATCGCAAACACGACACGCAAGTATGAGTCAATATCGAAGGGGGTGATTCCGGAAACCTCCGCGCAGGCCCCCGCCGCACTCGTGGAGGTCGCCTCGGGCAGAGAGTCCCGGCGGTTCCCGTTGACGGCAGCCGAGCAGTGGATCGGCCGCGACCCCCGGCAGTGCGCGGTCGTCGTCGATGACCCGACCGTCGACCGCCGGCACGCTCGGGTCTATCGTGATGAGAAGAACCGGCGGTGGGTGGTCGCCAACGAGGGCTCGAAGAACGGCCTCTGGGCGCGTGCCCAGGAAGTCGCCCTCGGCCGCGGCGGGTTCTTCCAGTGCGGCGAACAACGGTTCCTGTTCAAGGTTCTTTGACGACGCGGGGACTTCCGTTCATGGCAAAGACCTGGACCGTCGGCAGCAGTCCCGGGCTCGATCTGGTGGTCGACAGCCAGGTCGTTTCCGGCAAGCATTGCCGGCTCACGAGCGTGGAAGGCGGCTACCTTCTGGAAGACCTGGCGTCGACCAACGGCACGTTCGTGAACGGGTTCCGCGTGAAGGGCGAGACGTTCGTGACCCGAAGGGACGTCGTCACGTTGGGCCTGAGCCAACCGTTCCTCTGGCCGATTGAAGAACCCCCTGCCCCATCATCGCGGGTCGTCTCGATCGGCCGCGAGGCGGATAACGACATCGTCGTGAACCTGACCACGGTCTCCGGCCGCCACGCCCGGGTGACCTGGAACGGCGTTCCGGGGGAGGCGTTGATCGAGGACCTCGGGTCGGCCAACGGCACGTCGGTCGGCTCCCCGGATCGAAAGGTGTCGAAAAGCCTGATACGAACGGGCGACACGGTTTTTCTCGGGAGCCACCCGCTCCCGGCCGGGGAGATCCTCGCGCGACTGGAGCGGGGGCCGCTGCCGACGGTGTCGGTCGGGGACGTCCCGTTGGTGCTCGGGCGGAACCCCGGTTGCGGCCTTGTGATCGATTCGCCGGCGGTCTCGGGCAGGCACGCGCGGCTCTCGCGGAAGGGGAACGGGTTCGTGATCGAGGACCTCGGCTCTTCGAACGGGACGTTCGTCAACGGAGCCCGGATCAACATCCCGATGCCCGTGAATCCAGGGGACGCGATCGGCCTGGGGAGTTACTCGCTGACCCTCGCCAGAGACGCGCCCGCCGCCGCCGGCCTCGTCGGGGTATCCCGCCGAGTCGCGACGGGGCTCACCGCCGATACCCCGGCAATCGCGCCCCCGGCCCTCCCGGGAGCGCTTTCGGCGCCGAGCCCGCCTCCCCTGCCGTCGTCGTCGTTCTTTTCGCCGGTCGTGTTCTTGAACGAGTTCTTGCGACTCGGCAGGCCCGCGTGGCGGCCCGGGATCCTTCTTGTTCAGGCGGTCGGGGTCGCGGTGGGGGTCGCCGTCGCCTTACCGGAGTTGACGACCCGAATGTTCGCGCTGTCCCTGGCGGCGGTCTGGTTCGGGATCGCGAATGCGTTGATCGGTTGCCCGGCGCGTGATTCGAAGGCCGTCGGGCTCGACCGGCATGTCGCGAGGGTCTTTGGGCTGGGCCTGATTTGCGTGCTTCAGTGCCTCCTGGCGTGGGGGATCGTGACGTTCGGAAAGGGCCCGGTCGCCGACGGGGCCGCGGCGGTCGGGCTGCTTGTGATGACGTCGCTGGTGGGCCTGGTTCTGGGGCTGGCGGTGGTCGAGGCCATGCCGCGACGGGCGTTCGCCTGGCTGGCGGTTCCGGCGCTCTTGATCCCGATGGTGTGGCTCGGCGGCGAGCGGCCTGTGTTCTCGGGCTTGCCTCCGGGGCTGAAATCGGCGGCGGGGGCGGTCCCCACGCGCTGGGCGTTCGAGGGGCTGTTGCTGCTCGCGGATGTCGGTCAGGGTGACGTCGCCGAGAGGTTCTTTCCCGCCGATTCGGACCGGATGGGCGTGACGGCCGACCTGATCGCGCTGGGGGCGATGCTCTTGGGTCTTGCGGCGGCGGGGGCGTTCATTTCGGCAGGGCGGCGGACGGCCTTTGCGGGGGCTTAACCCCCTTGGTCAGGTTATCGAGCCGCTTCCAGGCGGCCGGGTGAGCCCGGAAGTGATTGTCGAGGGGGTTGGACTTCGCGGGGGGGACGACGTGACCGTTCACGAAACCCTGACCCTCGGCATACCCGTTGAACTTCCTGAGGAACCGGAGCGCCTTGTAACGGCTCTGCTGGATTTGGGTCATCATGCGTTGATAGATCCAAGCGTCGGCTTCGAACTCCATCTTATCGGGGTAGCCCAGCACGACCGGCAGGAGGAACTGCTTGACGGTCTCGATCCCTTGTTTCTTCGACTCGGCGTTGCCGGGCGCGACGCAGGCCGACGCATGCTTGAGGTCGACGTGGGCGATCTCGTGGCCGACGACGAACTGGAGGGCGAAGTCCTCGTCCTCGCCGATCAGGTCGAAGAGGCCTCGGCATACGTAGATGCGACCGCCGGGGACCGAGAAGGCGTTGACGGCGTCGGAATCGAGGACGGTGAACTGGTACTCGACGTCGGACCGCGAACAGGTTTCGAGGATCGGACGGGCCGCCCGCTCGACGCGCCTGAGCCAGTTGCCCGTGTCCAGGGGGGCGTTGGTCGCCATGATCAGCGCGTGGATCTCCTCGCCGAGCCGGTGCTCGTCCGCGGTCGAAAGGTGGGCGAGGTCGAGCGAATCGGCCCGGGGGGAGAGCACGGGGCGAGGCCCGTCTTTCGGTGCGACGGCGGGCGGGGGGACCACGGCGGCGACCTTGGGAGTCGGTTCCGCGGGTGGCGCGGACGCCTTGGCGATCAAGGGCGGGGGCACCGCGTCGACCGCCGTTTTCACGACCGGGGTTGCCGGCGACTGGACCTTGGCGACGCGTGACTTCCGGAGTGCGTCGCGGTGGGCTTCGCCCGTTCGGCCGACGAACCAGCCCACGAGCGCCGCGTAGACGGTCAAGACAACGCCTGCGATGACATATCGAGACATGGATCGTCGTTCCAAACGGTCACTGATCCGTGGGGGGTCTCGAATTCTTGACGGTGTCGAGCTGCTGCTGGAGCTTCGCGAAGAGCGAGGGGTAAAGCTCGCGCTCGTTGCCGCCCTCGGGCACGCCGAACCGAAGGCCGTTCCGCTGCATGAACAAGACGAGGTCGTGGACCGTGGTGCCGGAGTACTTCTCGATCTCGCCGACGATCTGCTCGACCTTCTGCTTGCGGAGCTGGCTCTTCCAGTTTTCCAGGCGTTTCAGGAAGATCTCGGCCTCGACGTAGTCTTTGTTGCGGCTCGGCTTGACCACCATGTTGAGCTTCGTCAACAGTCCGTCGATCGCGCCGCCGAGCTTGTCGATGGAGTCGCGGGAGAGCTTGCCTTCGTTCTGAAGGTCGAGGGTGTTCTCCAGCGCGACGTCGTAAGCCCGACGCTCGTTGGCGAACGAATCCCCGCGGAGGCCGACCGGCCACTTCGCGCCGGGGGTGACACGGGTCATCGAGATGACCGTGCTCTCCGGGGCGTAGAAGAAGGGGATCGTTCTCACGGTCGCGCCGTCGAGCAGGACCGGGGAGAGGCGGAACGACGACGAATGGATCTCGGGGGCCAGGAGCAATTCGGCCAGGGAGTTCAAGGCGTCCCCCTTTTCGAGGTCGTACTGCTCGGGGTGGTTCTTGACCCGGTCGAGGATCTTCTCAAAGTTCTCCCGCCGCTTGGCGAGGACCGCGGCGCGGTGCTGGGCTTTCTCCAGGTTCTCCTGCTTGATCGACTGATAAATATACTCATTCAGACGGATCATCGTGTCGGTGTTGATCGAGTTCCCCATCGCCGAGTAATAGTTGAAGATCCCCGCGCCCGTGAGATAGACGCCTTCGCCGCGGAGGATATCGCCCTGCGGGGTCGACCCTGCGGGGAGGACCGCGGGCATCTGCGCGTCGGCCTCGGCCGTGAAGGCCGGAAGCACAAGGAGCACCAACCACGCCGGAACCTTGGGTCGTTTCATCCGAAAGCTCTCCCCGCGTGTGGGTACGGAATCGGGACGCGAAGCGGCGGCGCTTCAACGATCGTTCTGGGTCGACTCGACCTCGGAAACGGGAACGAACACCAGGCAGGTCTTGGTCGCGATCCCCTTTCGGGAACGGCCCATCACCACGTACGTATCGGCATTCCTGGCGACGGCTTTCAGACCCACCTGCCCGTCGTAATCGATCTCGACCAGCTTGAGCGGGCGGAAGCCTTTCCCGGAGTTGACGCACTCCTCGAACGTGCGGAGCTTGCCCCCATCCTTACGGGGTAGGAGCTTGATCGTGACCTGTTTGAGTTCCTCGTAGGCCGTCGGCAATGGCTTCGCCGGCTCGTGTTTCTCCGCGGGTTTCTCGGGGACGGTCTTGTTTTCGGCGGCCTCGGGCGGGGCCTGGGCCGGCTGGTTCGGCGGCGGCGCTGGTTCCCGGGGGAGCGGATCAGCTCGGTCGGGGCTTCGGAAGCGGCGGGCCGGCTGGTTCGGCGGCGGCGCTGGTTCCCGGGGAGGCCTTACGATCTCGGCCGGAGGGACCGGGGGTGTCGGCACGACGGAACGCTGTCTCGGTCTTTCGCCGTCCGGTCCCAAGGCGGCCTTCTTCTTGGCGGGGGCGTTCGGAAAATTCTTCCGGAAACCCCGGTCGCCACGCCCCGGGTTCCAGTCCGGTGGCGGCATGAACTTCTTCGCCGGCTCGGGCACGGCGGTTCGCGCGAACTGGCGGGAATTCCCTTCGGCGTCGTCTTTCGGCCTCGTGAACACGAGGTTCGTGAGGAGAAGCCAGAGTGCCCCCAGCGCCGTCGCTGATCCGAGCGCGGCGGCCCCCCCGATCTTCACCCAGTTCACCGAGGCGGCCCTGGTCGCGGGTGCCGCCGGAGCTTGAGCTTCACTCCGGGGCCTGGGGGCTTGCGCGGGGGTAGGCTGCGAGAGCCTCGCAGTCGCGTTGAAGGCCGGAGGCAACGGGGGCGGCTGGAGTCGTGCGCCTTCACGAACGGTCGGCGGCAGGTCGGGACTCGGGTTCGGGTTCGGGTTCGGGGCCGATGCCATCGGGGCGGTCTTGGCCGGGGAAGAACCCGGTGACGTGAAAGGTACGGTCTTTGCAGCCTTGCCGGGGTTCTCCGCGCGCCCCGCGCTTACGACGGGGGTTGTCTTGCAATCCGGGCACGTCACCTGCCCGCCGCTTGCCAGGATTCGGTCGAAATCGCCGGCCGGGATCGCGACGATCTTGCCGCACTGCCTGCAGGTGGGCTGCGATTTCGCCTGCGACAACGCGGCGGCCGAGTTCACCACGGTGGCGAAGGCGGCGCAGTTCACGTAGCGGTCGCGAGGGTCTTTCGCGAGCCCCTTCAAGACGGCCTGAGAAAGCCCCTTGGAGATCTCGGGACGGAGGTCGCAGAGGCTCGCGGGGGGCGTCGTGGTGTGGAGGACGAGGACCTTGGTTTTGAGCTCGTGTTCGAACGGCCGTCGGCCGCGGAGCATCTCGTAGACCGTGACGGCGAGGGCGTACTGATCGACCTTGCCGTCGAGCGACTCCCCCATGATCAGCTCGGGGGCCATGTATTCGACGGTGCCGATCACCATCCCCGTGCCCGTCACGGCGGTCCGCGAAGGGTGCGCCGCGGCCGCCGAGGCCAGCACCTTGATCACGCCGAAGTCGCCCAGGAACACATGCCCCTCGGCGTCGAAAAGGATGTTCCCGGGCTTGACGTCGCGGTGGATGTAGCCCCGGGAATGAACGTAATCGAGCGCCCCGGCGATGCCGCTCAGCCACGAGAGCGCGTCGACCGGGTTAAAC
>JAYUFP010000193.1:0-2275 GCA_043738665.1 Isosphaeraceae bacterium | reverse complement strand
ACCGCTTCGGCAAACTCAGCGGTAAGTTCGACACCATTCAGCCGCTCGCCTTCATCACGTTCGTTCCCGACAAGCCGACGCTTTTAGGTGCGGCGTCCTCCGGCATGATCGCCGCGTTCGACCTCGAAGACGCGGGCGCGGGGAAGCTCAATGTCGAGCCGTTTTGGCAAGACCGCCAGATCTCGAACATTGGCCGACTGTCGACCACCGGCGACGGCGCGATGATCCTGGCAAGCTGCTTCACGCACGGCGTTCAGCGCTACGATCTCCACGGCCACAACGCCGGTGCCTACCACCTCGGCGGCACATGCACCCACGCCGTGCCGGACTTCGCCGGGCGGATCATGGCCGTGGCCACGCTTGAGGGCGAGCTTTCCCTCTTGAACTCAGGGGGAAATGTGCGATGGAAGACCGGCCTGCCGCGCGCTGTGGCCGCCCTTGAAGTCGACCCGCTTGGCCGTTTCCTCGTTTACGGTCATGCGACCGGCGAGGTTGTCCGCCTCAACCTCTATGCGGGTGAAGGGTCGGCGAAGCGGAACCACTCGCCTCAGGCCCCGGTCTCGAAGTCGGCGACGTCAGGGGGACAGCGTGCGAATATCGGCGTCGTTCGGGCTCCCGCATGGACGTTGCCTGTCGTTCACAGCGACAGTCATGCCGAGACCGCCGTCCTCGCCATTCTCGACGACCCCCCTCGCGTCGTGGTGTACCCGAGCAGCCTTCGCCTCCAGATCGTGACCACCGAAGGAAAAAACCTTGGATACGCGCCCGATATCCAGGGCGTAGGTCGCATCTTGCGAACCGCTCCGGGTTGGATCGCGGGGGCGACGGACCGGCAGATTATTCTCTACAACGCCTTCAAGAACGCCGCTCAACGGATTGATGCCAGCCTGGTTGAAGTCACCCACCTCGCGATCCGTCCCGAGAGTTACGGACTGGCGATCGTGCAAGAGCGCGACCGGATCGGCCGTGCCACGATCTCAGGCCGCTGGATCTGGAGACTCGAACTCAAAATGGCGGTGGAGGATCTGGCGATCGGTCCGGAAGGGTACACCGCGATCAGCACCGATTCCGGAGCCTTGATTGTCTATGACGCGGCGGGGATCGTGGCGGGAAATTTTCAGTCGGACCCGTCGGAACCTCTCTGCATGATCGAAGCGACCGAAAACGCGCCCGCCGCCATCGCCTGGATGACGCTGGCCCGACGCGCTCAGGTGCTTCGCGGGCACGACTTGCGAGGAAAGGTTGTCTGGGAGTCTCCGGTAGCCTGGGAAGGTTGGCAATTTCAACGATTTGGACCGTTGGGGATCATCTCCGCGCCCGACGGGCGGGCGCTCGCGTTCGACGGGGCCGGGCACTTGCGCGGGCAGAGCCGGGCGTCCGAGGCGGCGAACGACGACTTCGGGGTCAATCGCAAAGGCGAGCCGCGTCGAATCTCCCATCAAGGGGTTCACTTAATCTGCTCGGACTTCGATGGAAGGGTCCGCTGGCGAACCGTTTGCGATGAACCCTTAGGCCCCGTCGCGATCGGCCGCGACGGGGTCGCCGCGATGATTGGTCGCGACTTGGCGTGGCTTCCGGGGCTGGATTGAGCGGATTTTCGCGTTTCAGAACAACGGCTTATCAAGATTCACAGGCGTCGTGTGAGCTCGAATCAAGGGAACTTCACTTCCGCTGAGAAATCGACTTGTATTCTTCCCATGGATCTCCTAACATTGCATGGAGACATGGTAGGATTGCCTGGACGCTCTCGACGTTTCGGACCCATTTTTTCGGGTCGAAAAGGGGACATTCCATGCGGAGACTCGCCGGCTTGATCGCGATCCTCGCACTCTTCGGGTTGTCGAGCTTCGCCGAGGCACGCGGTCCTCGTGGCGGCAACGTCGTGAGCACCGACGGCGTGCTCTACAATACGAATTCCCCCGAGTGGAAAGCCTCGGGCGGTAGCATGGCGATGTACGAACAGATCATGCAGAACAAGATGATGATGCAGCAACAGCAGATGATGCTGAGGCAGCAGCAACTCATGCAGAAAGCGCAACAGCAGGGGAAAGGGAAGGCGACCGGCTTTAACGGATCGACGATGAATGGCGGCATCAACTACGGAACCCCATTCGTCCCCGATTTCGGTGGCGCGAAGCCGAAGAAAAAGCGCCGGACATACGACCCGACCCATCCCGTGACTTCGCAAGCGAAGTCGACCAAACCGGCTGAGGCCGATTCCAAAGCGACGAAGGTCGATCCCCCCGCCTCAACGACCGCCCCTGCCGGCACGAAG
>JAYUFP010000192.1:0-2275 GCA_043738665.1 Isosphaeraceae bacterium | reverse complement strand
AAAGATTTCCCATGGATTTTCAGCGGACGGGAAAACGACCCTTTGCCGGCAATCGGTGTCGGCCCACAAAGCAACCGAGGATTCAGCCCCGCTTCCGGGCCGTCATTTCCGTCCCGTTGAACGAAGAAATCGTGGCCTCACCCTCATAATTCCTGCAAAGAATTCAAGCACGACCGCGAGTCTTACAGGCAGCTTGAGCGATTGTCAGAGTTTATACCGTGATCAAATCCCGGGCAAGCGCCAGCGCTCCTTGCACAACGACCTCTTCGCCCAGCGCGGCCGGAACGACATCGAAGGTTCCGCGGAACGGCGGAAAGACGCAGGCGTCGAGCTTGCGACGAATCGGAGCGAACCAGAGTTCTTCGCCGCTCAACGAGACACCCCCGCCGAGGATAATCCGTCGGGGGGCGAGAAGCGTCACGGCCTGGCCGAGCCCGTGGGCCATGGCGGTGGTGGCGCGGTCAAAAAGCATCTTCGCCTCGAAGTCTCCTTCTCGCGCCGCTTTGGCGACGTGCTGGGTTGTGATCGCGTTGAGATCCCCCCCGGCCAGTCTAACGACGACCCAGTCGGCCTCGCGACCTAGGGCGCCCCGCCGTTCGGCGTAAGCCCGCGCCGCGGCGCTGATCGCCCAGCCGGAGGCCGATCGTTCCAGGGTTTCGACCCCCAGGTCCGAGTTGGTCCGGTCATTGACCCAGAGGTGGCCGACCTCGATCGCCCCGGCGCCGTTCCCCCGGTAGATCTTGCCGTCGAGGATCAAGCCGCCGCCGATCCCGCTCCCGACCGTGACGTAAAGCACGGGAGAGATGCCCTTTCCAGACCCGAACCGGGCCTCAGCCAGGCCCGCGGTGTCGGCATCGTTCTGGATCGTCACCCTCTCCGTGTTCACGACCTTCCGGACCCATTCGGCAAGTGGGAACGAGCCCCAGCCCTCGACCTGGTGCGAGGTGATGACGACCCCTCGCGCCGAGTCGACCGGCCCGCCGAAACCGACTCCCACAGCGGCGATCGGTTCGATCCCCACCTTGGATTTCAGGACGTGGAGCGCCTCGGAGATCTGGGAGCGCACCCCGTCGGCGCCGGCTTCGGGGACAATCGTTCTTCTTTCGGTCGCGACGATCTCGCCGTCACCCCGTCCTAAACCTAACTGCAACTTGGTGCCGCCGATCTCGATCCCGAGCAAGAGTGGAGAACCCATAGCCGAGCCCCTGTGAGACGAAAGTGACGACGCGACGTGGGATCGCGACCGCGGCCGACCCGTCGCGTGACGGTCGGTTGATCCCCTGGTCCAACGTCGGGAGTGGAGGCAAACACGACCCGGAAACCGGGCGGACTTCGCCCGAGCCTCGTTCGACCTGTACTGATTGTACGTTGGGAAATGGCCTGAGACACCGACCAAGTCGTCCCGTATTTCCAAAAAATGGAGAGCCGGGCGTGGCGCATTCCGGAGAAAGGCCTGCCGGGCTCGAATCGCCCGCGGTTCGATCGCTTTCGGCCGAGAATCGACAGTCCCCAACGACGCATCGGGCCGAGATCCCGAGTAGAATTGCCCACTCGTGGAGTCAGGTTCGCGACGTGGAGGGGACGGGATGCCGGCGGTGTTCTTGACGTTGGCTCTGAACGGCACGCTGGCCGTCGGCGGTTATCTTGTTGCGCGTCATGTGTTTCGACAGACCTGTGGGATGCCGCGATTCCTCGCTGCGGCGGTCGTCGCTTGGGCCTGGCTCACGATCGGGATGCAGACGCTCGGGTTCCTCGGTTTACTGACGGTCGGGCCGTTGCTGGGTTGGGTGGCCGTTCTCCTTGCGCTCGGACTGGTCGGTCGAGTTTTGGCCCCGGGCGACACCGCAAAGATTCCCGTCGCTCCGTCGAAGGACATTTGGTCGTGGATTGAGGTCGCGGCGATCGGTCTGGTCCTGTGGCTGGTCGCCCTGTACGCGGGGCCTTCGTTGCTCAGGGCGGTGAAGGTCGTCAGCGACGGCCCGATCTATCACCTCTACTTCGCGGCACGCTGGTGGAAAGCTGGGCGTCTGATTCTGGTCGCGGCTCCGTTCGGCGAAAACGCGGCGACGTACTTCCCCGGAGGGGGTGACCTCTGGTTCGCCTGGCTCATCATCGGCTGGGGCGGCGACGCGCCGGCGAAGGTCGGGCAGGTGCCGTTCTTGGTTCTCGGCGGGCTGACGACGTTCGCACTCTGCCGACGCCTCGGAGCGCGGCGTCCCGCGGCGCTCGTCGCTGCCTGCTGGTCGCTTACGTCGTCGCCGGTGGTGCTCTACGG
>JAYUFP010000191.1:0-7113 GCA_043738665.1 Isosphaeraceae bacterium | reverse complement strand
ATCGGTCATCGGTCATCGGCCATTTCGTTTCTTCCCGCGGCCTCAGCCCCCCGACTGCGGCGACCAGAGCCCAATTCGAATGATGACGAACTCCGCGGGCTTCACGGGGGCGACTCCGATCACCACGATCAGCCGGCCCTCGTCGATGTCGGTCTGGGTCATGGTGGTGAAGTCGCATTTCACGAAGAACGCCTCCTCCGGCTTGCTCCCCTGAAGCGCGCCATTGCGCCAGACCAGGGTTAGGAAGTTGGAAATCGACCGCCGCACGCGTGCCCAGAGGGGTTCATCATTGGGCTCGAAGACGGCCCACTGCATTCCCCTGTCGATCGACGCCTCGATGAAGATCAACAGCCTGCGGACGTTCACGTACTTCCAGTCCGAGTCGCTGGTGATCACCCGCGCCCCGTACACGACGATGCCCCGGTCGTTGGTGCGGAAGTCGCGGATCACGTTGATGTTGACCGGGTAGGGATTCAAAATGTCTTGCTGGGCCTTGTACAGCGTGCGTTGCAGTCCGTTGATGCCGCTGACCACTTCGTTGCCGGGTGCCTTGTGTACGCCGCGCTGGTTGTCGACCCGGGCGTAGATCCCGACGACATGCCCGGCCGGGGGGATGGCGAACGGCGAGATATTGCTGAGGTTCTTCGGGAACGGGTCGTCGATCAGGAGCCACGGGTAGTAGAGCGCGGCGTACTTGGTGTCGAACTGCTGGCGCTGAACCATCACGTCGGCCATCGCGTCGTGGGGCGGCGGAGGGCCGTCAAGCACGGCGAAGCGGTAGCGCATCGTCTCGCACTGCGAGATCAACGCGTTCTGCATCGTGACGCTCGTCCGCCCCGGCGCGGAGATGATGCTGATTTCCTCCACGTTCATCAACGAGAAGAGCCCGGTCCGAGCCTTGGGGTCGGCCGCGTCGTCGCCGATGTAGGTCTTGTCGCTGAGCGCGAGGACCGCGTCGTCTCCGCCGTCGAGCGAGCGTCTCGCGGGCCTGACCTGTCCGGTCGGGAGGACGTCGATGAGTGTTTCGGGGCCCATGCGAACCGACTGCTTGACGGCGTCGGTGGCCGCCTGGTCGCTCACGCGGATGTACCGGGACTGGCCGTCGGGGCGGTTGTCCGAGAGGCGAAGGGGGCCGTTCTTATCGCCGATGATCGTCACGAAATAGCGGCTGTGACGGGAATCCATCGACAGGTAACGGAACGACTCCGAGTCGAGCGCGATCGCGTTCCGAGAGGGCAGCGCGGGATCGGGCTGCCGGAGCAACCAGAGCGTGATCCGGAACTCGCGCGAACGGACCCCCAGGTTCTTCTTCACGGCCGCAGCCGCCGCCGACGCGGAACTTTGCGCCGCGGATAAGCCGGGGGCGGCGAGGATCACCGTCATCGTGGTCCGGTCAAGCCGCTCGACCTTGACGGGGACGTCGACCACGGCGTCGCCGTTGAGCGGGTCGGTGAACTCGAGAATCGTCCCGGCCTCGACCCCCGCGGCCGATGCCAGCTTAACGTGGGTCGGGTTGATGATCGAGCTCAGGGTTGTCCCCGAGGCGAGCCCCGCCGGTTCGTCCTCGACGGCGATCTGAATCCGGTCCCCCCACGCGCCGAGGTCGATCGCTTCGATGTCGATCAACGGCTTGGTCGGGATGACGACCGAGCCTGCCGCGTGCGAATGCAGCAGCGGGTGCAACGCGTTGACCGTGCCGACACTCGCCGGCGCGGTCGGGGCCGAATTGATGTGGTGGTAGTACACGGCGCCTGTGGTTGTCGTGACCCGGATCAGGTCGCCGGAGGCGAGTCCGATGCCGGAACCCGCCAGGAGCGAAGTCGTCCCCGCCTCCGCCGTGAGCAGGACCGAAGACGGCGGAGCCGAGCCCAATGCCGGTTTATTCTGCCTGCGCAGGGTCGCCCCGGTCGCGTGGGCCAATGCGAGAGGTGCGGTAATGAGCACGTTCCCGGGGTCGGGGGGCGTTCCCCCCGAAGCGGGAAAGGCATCGACGGTGACGTACTCCGCGGACACCCCGCTGTCGAGAAGAAGGACGTCCCCGACGCTGATCCCGAGGCGGCTGTCGAGCGCGATCCGCGTCGCCCCGGGCGCCGCCGAAGCCGTCAGGGAACCGCCGGGAAGCGTGACAGAGACTGCCGAAGCGTGGGTCTGGGTCATTGGGGTGACTGTGACGTTGCCCGTGCTCGGATGAAAGTCCACGACGGTCACGGTTTCGAGCTTGGCCCCGGTGTCGATCGCGATCTTCATCCCGACCGCCAGGCCTGAGATGTCGTCGATGGAGATCTCCGTCTGGCCGACGGTGGTCGTCGCCAGGGTGAGCTTCGTGTCGTCGTTTGCCGGCGTGACCTTCACCAGAGTCGACGCCGCTCGATATTCCTCGTAGGCTCCGGGCTTGACCGGGAGCTCGAAGAGCGTCCCGATCCCGCGGACCTCTTGATCGGTCTTACCTTGATTGACGGCGACCAGATTCGTCCCCGCGGGAAGGCCCGCGAGCGAAGTCAGGAACACGACCGCATCACTCGCGGACGCGTCCCGGCCGAGTTTATCCGTCGCCACGGGCAGCGGCGGCGGATCGATCGGCACCACGACCGCGTCGCTCGTATACGACGACGCCAAGCCGATGTCGAGCGTCACCGCCACCTTTCCGCCGGGTGCGGCGGAGATCTTGGTCGCGATCCGGTGTTCCCCGGGCACTCCCGGCTCCCCCTGGATCTCGACCAGTAAATCGGTCGCCCCCAACAGCTTCGTCAAGCCCGGAGCGGTCGCCGGGTGAAGGAGCAGCGCGGTCTCTCCCAGGGCCGTCGGGGTCACTAGATTGATCGTTCCGTACCCGGCCGCGGGTGCCGAGGTGAACGGCACGAGCGTGGTATCAACCGCGCCCACCTTCTTGGCGTGCGACCTGCTGAGCGCGAACTGGAGCGGCACGAGTGTCTTGTCGGGTATCGCCGCCACGTCGGTCTGGAGATAGTCGGCGGTGCTGCCGTCCCCCACGCGGAACCAGGTATTCACCGCGCTGATCGGCGTGACGTCCAGCACTTCCAGCGGCGGGGGGAAGGCCACGCTCCCGGTCGCCTCGCCCGCCGCATGGAGCAGGAGTGTGGACTTCGTGGTCGGTGTCGCCCGATCGAACAGGAACGCCGAAGCCTTGAGGGCGGCTTCCGAATTGATCACCCGCGTGACGTACAGCCGCTTCCCCTGATTCGTGAAGAACCCCTGGACGGCGTGGGGAAGGAAGTTGAACGCATCCGTCTTGGCGCTGAAATCGAGTTGGTTCAGAAAACCGCCGAACCACCGTGTGAACTCTCCGAAGCTGGTTACGAGAATCGGGATGTCGACCGGCCCGCGCTCGGTCACGCCGACCATGCCCGCCGTGCTGGTGCTGACCCCTTCGATCGGCTTGCTTCCGGTGTCAACTTCCTCGACGTAAACCCCAGGAGCCAGGTACTCGGGCATGGCGTTCTTCCAGCCTTTCGCTTGATGGGCTACCGACGGCACGACGCGCTATCGACGTACGGAAGGCCCTTCGGCCCCCTCGAAACAGTCACTTCAATACTTTCGGTTGTCTTTATGGCTCTTCCGGTATTCCAGGCGGTTGACCGCCGTAATGGCCGATGACCAATGGACAATGACCGATGACCGATGGACGATGGACGATGGACGATGGACGATCGACGATTTAGCGGGTTTTGTCGGCCATTGGACATCGGTAATCGATCATTTTCGGTTCCGATCACCCAGCCGCCCGGATCACCGGAAAAGCCGTCTCTATTTGATCATAAGATCGAGCACGTTGGTCCGTCGGGCATAATCGGGCTGGAGCTTCGAGCTCCCCGCCCGGGCGCCGGACTTAGCCCGGACGCTCACCTGCGCCACGCGGCCGAGCGGGGGGAGCCGAAAAAAGCCCTGTGCGTCGGCGACTGCCGAGAGCGTTCGCGCCGTGTGGTACTCGTCGGGAATCCCCGCGCTACTGATTCGGACCGGGAACGATACTGTAAGGCCCAATACGTCGGCCAGGAAGACACACGAATCCCCGGACCAGCCCTCAACGGTGATCGACTTGACGAGCCCGGACGCGCCCGGCGTCACCTTCCGGGCGACCGTTCCCTTGCGGTGGGTCCTGGCGGTCGGAAAAGCGAACGTGAACGACGCGGGCTGAGCGGGGGTCGTCGCGCCGGCGACCGTCACGACGGACAGGTACTCGGCACGATCCGGGTCGTCCGGATCGAGCAACACAAGATCGCCGGGCGCCAGGCTCAGTCGGTTCGAAAGCCGTACCGGGTTCGCCCCGGCGGGCAAGTCGTCGAGGGTCGCCTTATCGTCCCCCGGCACGGGTGTGAGCGGCATGACGGTTAGCTGCGCCCCCAAGCCGCGGTCCGCATAAAGCGGTGTCGTTAACGACACGAGGTTCGGAGGGTCGGCCACGACGCTAAGGCTCGCCGGCGGCGTCCGCCAGACCCCGTCGATCACCACCGAGGCACCCGCGGCGGGAGCGGGAACCGGCCCGGACAGACTCATCACTCGCCCCCAAATCGACGTCGCGACCCGGTGGAGCCGCAAGTCGGCCATCGGCGGGGCCGCGAACGTCGCCGGGAACGTGGGGTCGATGGGGATCGCGATCGAGAGTGTCCGCGAAAGGTATCCGTCGGCCGCCACCGTGAACTCCGCGGCGTAGGCGGTCGTCGCCAGTTTCGGGAAGACGTTGCGGGGGATTCCCACCAGCCCGACCAGCCCCCCCTCCGCGACCCTGGGCGTGCTCGGCGGGTGCAACGGCGTCACAGCCACCCCTCCGGCGGGAGGAGCCCCCGTCAGTTCATCGACCAGCCTCACCCCGGCCAGGAGCGAGAGCCGGGCCGCGGTCACGACCGGGTCGTCGAGTGAGACGAGGTAGACGTTGGACTCGTTTTGAATCAACTCCCGCGCCATGTCTGCCTCCGCCGAGGGACGGGCTCGGATCACGCTCGCTACGGTCCGCCGATGATCTGTGCATACTCCGGAACGATCCCGAAGACCGGGGTGATCGGCGTCGGACCCACCGCGGCGTCGATATTCAACACACTCACTTCGTACGAAACCGAGAGCCTGTATGAGACGTCGAGCGCGTCCCAGATTTCGTAAAGTTCCTGGAGATTCAAAGGTTCGAGCCGGAGGTTCAGCACGGTGTCGGTCCCCAGGAAATCGTCCTGGAGGTCCGCGCCTTTCAAGGTGGTCCGGTCGTACAGAGACTGCAACACCTTGCCGAGAATCACCTGTTCGAGTTCCGTCCCCGCGGGGGTTTTGACGTCGGTGATCGGCGTGATCAAGTAATGCGCACGTAAAGGTAACGGCGGCGGCGTGAGCAGACCGGCCTTGGTCCGGACGTCGGGGGCGTTAAGCGTCTCCTCGTCGCGGACCACGCGATACATCCAGACCGACAACCCTTGAATGGGCACGGCGACCATCTGTTCGGGGGACAACAGCGAGACCTGCAACGAACCGCCGACGTTGAACATCGGACCCAGACTCGGGTCGGCGAGGAGCCTGCCGAGCAGGAATTGTGAGACCGTCCGGCTCGCGGCTCGGAGCGAAGTATACATGGAACTCACAAGTCAAAAAGTCGATGAATCCGATAAACGGATTTCTTTGATCCCTTTGGGGATCTTCATATTTCTCTGATATCTGAGTGTGCCGACGTAGAATAAGCGGCGCGTTTCGGGTGCGTCAAGTAAAAAAAGATTTATTACGCGAACGGCGCAAACGTCCCGATAATCGGGTAAATCCAGGGTAAAACAAGGGCGCACCATGGACCTGGCCGTGGTGCGCCCTGAACCGGATTCGCAAATATCTCCGCGTTTCGTCTCGCAAAAGAATTTTGGCAGGCGTTTCCGAAAAAAGGTCAGTTGTCGGAAGTCTTTTTCCGTACGTCACCCAGGTCCAGGGACTGGCCGGAGCCGAGTGTGAAGTCTCGCCATCGGAAGGCGTTCTTGCCGCGATCCGGCGTGTACTCATAAATCCGATACGTCGCGCCCGGGATCAGATACGGGAGGGCGATAAGCCCCCGGGCGTCGGATCGCGGGGCTTGCCAGTAGTTCCGTCGGTCGACGTTTGCGATGTAAGCCTGATCGGCGAGGAGCAGGCCTTTCTCCTCCGGGGTCAGCGACTCGCCTCCGTAGTTCGTCCCCGGCCCCGGATTGCCGAGGATCTCCGGGATAAGCACCCCCTTTTCATGGGGGTTGCCCTTCTCGTCCACCAGTCGGGCCTTCGCCGTTCCGCACTTTTCAAGTTTGACCGTGAGCGGCCCGCCGGACGCCATCGCCGCATCCACCTCGATGGTCGTTCCCCATCCATTTTCGGCATCCAGGAACGAGCACTTGACGGACCGATCGGGAGACACGCCGTGGAGCTCAAATCGGCCTTCGCGGACGGGGATCGTGAAGTCGCCGCGCCAGGAGTGGTGGAACGGCGAGATCGACAGCGTGGTGATGATCTCGGCCTTGTCGATGGCCTGGCCCTCCGGCCCCACCACGCGGCCGGCGACCGTGATGCCGGGCCTTAGTGTCACGTCGATGGGAAGGGAACCCGGCCCCGGCTTCGCTTCATACGGAACGAATGCATGCGCATAGTGGCGTTCACCGCCGGGCTTGCCGTTTTGGAGTTCTCGGCCGCCTTTCATTTCGTGAACGAAGTCGGCGGTCGCGCCGTAAACGAGCAAGTGGCCTTTGCCGGGCGTCACGGCGATGGCGTAGCGACCATTCGCGCCGCTCGAGACGGCCGCCATCCAACCGGGGATGGTCCCCTCTTTTTCAATGACGTTGGTGCCGCCGTTCTCGTACAAAACGCTCGCCCCGGACAGCGGCCGACCGGTGCTTCGCTCGGTGATCCGTCCGGTGACGAGCACGCCTCGAGGCACCGCCAGGTCGGCCACCCGTGCGGCGGTCTCATCTTCGCCTTCGAACTTCCGGCCATAGATCAGGTAAGGCGAACCGACCGGCGGATACACGGTCACTTGCAGATATTTGCCGGTCGTCGGGTTGGCCTTGTATCGGCCGTCGGCGTCGGTGCGATACTGATCCTCGCCACCGAGGAGGTCTCGGTCTGAGCCAGAGACGACCGCGACGATCGCGTCGCGGATCGGCT
>JAYUFP010000190.1:0-2278 GCA_043738665.1 Isosphaeraceae bacterium | reverse complement strand
TAAACCTTACGTCTTCTATGTCGGCGGCTGGGAAACGCGTAAGAACCTGCCGTTCCTGATCGACGCGTTCGAGGCGGCGGACCTTTCCGGCGTGGCGCTCGTGCTCGCCGGGGGTCGCGACGACGAGCGCGAGCGGTTCCGCCGGCACGACCGCGTCCGGCTCCTCGGCTGGGTTGATGAGGACGACCTCCGCGCGCTCTACGCCGAGGCAGTCGCATTTGTTTATCCGAGCAGGCACGAGGGCTTCGGTCTCCAGGTTTGCGAAGCCATGGCGATGGGCTGCCCCGTGTTCGCGGCAAGGGCGACGAGTCTGCCCGAGGTGCTCGGCGACGGCGGAGAGACGTTCACTCTGGACGGAGTCGGGGAGCTGGCGGCGCTCCTGAAACGTGTCACCTCCGATCCGGCGTTTCGAGACGATCTCGTGGCGAAGGCGCTGCGGCGTTCGGCGGAATTCTCGTGGCGAAAGGCGGCGGCGGAGACGGCCGCCGTTTATCGCCGATTTCGACGGCGCGCGAAATAACCACCCTTTCTTGGGTCGGAAGCCCCGATTTCTCCGGGATTTGGCCATTAATGCTCCCGGTCGTGACCTCGGCAAAATTGAAACGCTTGTTTTGCCTCGCTTGATCGGACTGACGAAATCTCGTTACCCGAGCCGGAAGTCTAATTTCCCGAGCGGCTTCCGGGTGCCGAGACCTCGCCGGTTGACGGAGTCGCATGTTTCCGTGGGTCATGACCGTCATTTTCGTTTCCGTACAGACTCTCAGAGTCTGTCCCGGAAGTTTCCCGGAGAAAAACGATGGCGGATGACCAATGGCCGATGACCGATGCGAGAAAACCGGCGGGAAGACGCCGCATTCGCTCTTTCCGATCTGTAATCAGCCATCCGTCATCAGCCATTTCCTAGCCAATTCCTTTCCGTACAGACTCTCAGAGCGCGTCGCTCGATGGTTGAGCGGCCCCTCATCCGTATTCCCTTTCGCCTCGCGATGAAGTCGAACGGCCTTCCCCTCGGTTCTCTCATAAATGGTCCCTGCGGAATCGCCTCGCTCTCGGTCCCTCTTTCTTTTAGGGCCGGAGGGTCGCCGATCCGCAACCTTGGCGTGCGCCGCGGGCGAAGGGACCAGGAACGAAGGAGGGGAGACGATGCCGCGCTTCATTGTGATACCGAATTGCGATCCCCGACGAGACAGGGGGACGATCTTGTCGCGGTCGAACTCCTCGTCGGGCGATCGTCGCGAGCGGATCGCCATGTTACGAGAGGTCAATGCGTCGGACCCCACCCAGCGTGAGCTGGTCCGCTGGTGCGCAGACCACGACCCGCAGTCTGGACCGAGGATCGATGGCATGTTCCGCCTGACGGGCACCACGATCATGACCATGGACGACGCGAGCGCCGCGGCGTTGGAACGTGATTTGAGTGTCGAGGTCGTGAAGGATCGCAAGATCGCGTTGCTGGAGCCGGCCCTGCGGAGCCCGGGGACGACCCGCGTCACCGCGGACCATCGCTGGCATCTCGACGCGATCGGGTTGCCCGCCACGCGCCGCCGCCTGCGCCGACTCGCCCCGAAAATCGCGGTCGCCGTGATGGATTCGGGCATCCAGGCGAGCCTCGCGGAATTCGCGGCCTCGTCGATCACGGCGTTCGCGTTCGACCCGGACACCGGCGCGGTCAGGGTCGTCTCCCCTTCGATCGACACGCACGACCACGGTACGCATGTGGGTGGGTTGATCGGCGGATTGCGGGTCGGCGTCAACCCCGGGGTCGACCTCGTGAGCCTGATCGTGATGCCGGAGGGCTGGGGCATGCTCTCGATGTTCGTGGCCGCGCTGGATTGGGTGGCGGGGAACCCGGCGATCCGGGTCGTCAATATCTCGGCGGGCTTCGATGACTACATCCCGAGATTCAAGCATGTGATGCAAGACCTGCTGAAAGCGGGCGTCCTGCCGGTCGCGGCGGTCGGCAACGACGGGCGCGGGAAAAGTCTCTGTCCCGGCAACCTCGGCGAGGTTCTTTCGGTCGGGGCGACCAACGCCAAAGGTAAGGTCTGGAAGTACAGCGGCAGTCAGAAAATCACGGCGGGGACGCCGAGTTATCGAGTCCCCCTGGTGGTCGCGCCAGGGGAAGGAGTCTATTCTTGTGTGAGAGACGGCTCGTATGAGTGTTGGAACGGCACTTCGATGGCCGCGCCGATCGTTTCGGGGATTGCATCGCGATTGTTGCGGGAGTACCCGGACATGTCGGCCTTTGACCTCAAGGAGACGATCATCGACGCGTGCA
>JAYUFP010000189.1:0-2281 GCA_043738665.1 Isosphaeraceae bacterium | reverse complement strand
CGGAAAGGAATTGGCTAGGAAATGGCTGATGACGGATGGCTGATGACGGATCGGAAAGAGCGAATGCGGCGTTTTCCCGCCGGTTTTCTCGCATCGGTTATCGGCCATTTGTCATCCGCCATCGTTTTTCTCCGGGAAACTTCCCGGACAGACTCTAAGTCCCCGTTTCACTTCTCGTCCCCGTTTCACTTCCGCAGGATTGAATCTCGCTACGTCCCCGTTTCACTTCCCTAATCAGCCCACGAGGTCAGCAGGATCTCTTGATTCCGGCATTTTGTTCAGAAAACGGTTCCTGACCCCTTCGATTCCCAGGGTTTACGGGGCTCGCTCCATCCTGACCAGCCCTCGCAAGCGGGCGTCCTCGGGAGTGTCGGCGAGCAGCAACGCGGTGAGGTCTTTCAAGGCACCGGCGCTAATACCCGTCTCCATCTTCCCGAGCCCGAAGATCGCCGAGGAACGGATATCCTCGACGGACTTGCGGTCGGTCACTACCGTCTTCAGGAACTCGGCCACCTCGGGCCGGTTTCGGCCGACCTTGGAGACGACGTCAATCACCCTCTGCTTCTCGGCGATGCCGGCCTTGGGTTCGGCGAGTCTCGCCTTCATCGTGTTGAACAGCTCGTCGCTGAATCCGAAGTTGGCGGCCTGGTCGAGCCCCTTGAGCCGCTCGGTCAGGTTCTTCGCGCTCAGCAGGGTGCTGATTTCCTTGACCTCGCCCGCACTCGGCATGGGGGCGGAGTCCTGCTTGGCGGCGCGGCGGACGCTTTCGAGGACACGTTGGGCGGCCGGGGCGACGATCGGGGCGACGCCCTCTTTGGTGAGCCGGCTTAGCTCGTCGCGTCCCTTGGGCAAAGTGGCCATCGCCTCCAGGGCACTGACCCGCGAACCCAGGGGCGTCGTGCGGTCTTGCGCATAGTCGCTCAGCACCTGAACCGCCCCGTACCGCTTCGTTTCCCGCAGCGTCTGGATCGCGATCTCCTTATCGCCCGGGTCGAACGCTTGGGAGTCGAGGACGGTGTTACAGAGGGCGACCACGCGGCTGTCACTGTCATCGCGGGCGTAGCGGAGGTTCTCGAAGAGCGCGGAGCGCCGGAGGAACTCGTCCTCACTTTTGACGAACCGCTCGGCCCAGGCGAGCCCTTCGAGCCGGTCGGCCGGGAACGCGGCCGACCGAACGGGGTACTGTTTGACGGCCGCGATCCGCTCCTTGCCGGCCGCGATGCGGCCGTTTTCGCCGTACGCCAAAGCATAAACCGGCCCGTCGGCGTTGAGCCCGAGCCGGTCCAGCGCCGCCCTGCTGAGCGGCGCGCGGAGGAAGAGCAGGGCGTCGTTCAGCGATTCCTTCCGGAACCCGTCGCGCGGCGACGGCGTCAACACGACCTGAAGCGGCCGTTCGAGGTCAACTTCCCCCCGGAGAACCTCCCGCGCCTTGACGGAGAAGAGCACCGCGCGAGAGGAGTTACTGAGAAACCCCGCATCGTTGGGCGTTGTCCGGACGATCACCTTCGCTTCCGCGATCAAAACCGGGAGCGTGTCGGACGCGAACGGGGCGTCCGACGCCCTCGCCTCGAGAGAAACGTCGAGCGTCAGGGCCAGAGCCAAGAACGGCACCAACGCCAGGGTCGATCGGAACCGGGACATGAGGGGCCTCCTTCGGTCAGGGCTGAATGATCGACAGGTACGAACGATTGAACGGGTTGAATGCCGCGGGTTTGCGGTCGGTGACTCTTTCGTCCGACTCCGTCGACTGCGCCAGCCGGGCGCGGTTCCACGTCTTCTCTCCCGCATCCATAATATACCAACCCTTATTCGACCGGATAGCTTTCGGGAACGATTTCGACAAGTTATCGCAGTTGTGGCCGCGGTCGCAGCCGAGCATCCATCCGCAGTCGTCCTCGCGATTGTAGCCGACCAGCCCGAGCCCGTGACCGGTCTCATGGGCCGAGGTGCGCCCCAGGGCCTGAGCGAGATCCTCGGCGCGGGTGCGGGCGGAGTCGCCTTTCTTCATCGGAGCCCAGCTCAATAACGGGTCGCTCCCGCCCTCGGTGAAGAAGCGCTCCATCTGAGTCAAGTACGTGCCGACGTAGACGGTGCTTGTCTGCCTGGGGTTCGTGTTGCCGCAGTCGAAGTCCGTCGATCCGTAGTTGTCTCCCGAATCCGGTAAGAACTCGACGGTGAGGACGTCAGGGCCGTCACCAACCACCAGTTCCTGATCGATCCCGTTGATGCCCAGGTAGGCTTGACGGAACACCGCGATCGTCTGAACCTTCACCCTGTTGAC
>JAYUFP010000188.1:0-2284 GCA_043738665.1 Isosphaeraceae bacterium | reverse complement strand
GAATGGCGGAACGCGGCTTCGCAACGCCGTTCCGCACGGTGATTCGGATTAAGACGCCATGGATGTCACAACGCCGTCGCGGCGCGCGTAAACGTCGCCGGGGGAGATGTTGAGGGCGATGATCGGATTCGACGTTCCGGGTCGCCAGGTTCCCGAACGCGAGGGAATTTGAGACCTCGTGACGTAAGAATGTTCTAGAGGAATGCGACGGGACTTCGGTGGTCGTCCCGCGCGTTCCCGTCCCCACGCCTGTTCGCCGGGGGCTGTGCCGTCCGTGCTTTCGACGCCGGACGGATCGGATAAAAAAGAACTGAGTCGCGCGATCGCGACGGACCCGCTCCCTGACCCTTTCCCAACGCGAGGAATTCACGATGCCGATCTACGTCCAGTATGCTGCTCTCAAAGGCGACGTCACGGCCGCGGGCCACGAGGGCTGGATCGAAGTGAACAGCTTTCAGTGGGGCGTCGGCCGAGGCATCTCCAGCCCGACCGGCGGCTCCGGCGACCGCGAATCAAGCGCCCCGTCGGTCAGCGAAATCGTCGTGACCAAGCCGACCGACATCTCCACGGTCAACATGCTCAATGAAGCCCTTCAGGGCGAAGGCGTGGACGTCACGATCGACTTCGTCAAGACCGACAAGGGCAACCTGAGCGTTTACCTTAACTACGTGCTGACCAACACCATGATCAGCGGTTATTCCACGTCCAGCGGCGGCGACCGACCGCAGGAATCCCTCTCCTTCAACTTCACCAAGATCATGTGCAGGGACGTCGCCCTGGGTGCCAAGAACGAAGACGGCAGCCCCGCGACCGTGGGCTACGACCTGGCCCTGGGCAACGTCATGTGATCCCGAACGCGAACCCGGCGCGGCCTTTCGACCGCGCCGGGTTCGTTTCGTCAGACGCCGTCCCGACCCGAAATGACCGACCGACCGCGAGTCATGCGTTGATGAGCCCTCCATCCGCGAGTGAGGACTGGCGGACCGCGGCGGAATCCCTGGGAGTGGTCAGACGCCTGCTCACGCGGCAGCCGGGCCTCCTGCTCGCCGCCCATCGGCTCACCCTCGCCCGCAAATTCCCTGAAGCGGAAGCCGCCTACCGGGAACTCTTAAGGGTCGCGCCCGACCACCGCGTCGGCCTCCTCAACCTCGTCAACCTGCTCCTGACCCGGGGCAAACAGCACGCCGCCGTCGAATTCCGGACGCGACTGATCGAGACCGAGGTCGATGCTCTCCGTCTCGATCCGGAGGACCGCGCCAAGGTGCTGGAGTTCCGGCTTGCCGCGGCGAGGATCGGTCCGCCGCCGGAGCGCGTACCCGCCGCCTTTGTCGCCAAGTCGTTCGATCTTCTCGCCGGAACCTATGACGAGCGCGCCGACCGAGACCTGCGTTATCGCGGCCCTCAGGTCGTGTTCGAGGCCGTGCTGAAGGTTCTGGGGCAGGATGCGCGTGGGCTCGACATCCTCGACCTGGGGTGCGGAACGGGTCTGTGCGCTCCGATCTTTCGAACCGTCGCGCGAAGTCTCGACGGCATCGACCTCTCGCCGCGGATGCTCGAAAAGGCTCGCGCCAAGGGTCTGTACGGCTGCCTTGAACTGGGCGACGTCGGCGCGTCGCCGGCTTTGAAGCGGGGAACCCACGACCTTGTCCTGGCGGTGGATGTTCTCAGCGCGATGGGCGACCTCGCCCCCGTCATGCACTCGGCCGCCGGCACGCTTCGCCCCGGCGGACGGTTCGCGTTCACGACCGACCCGGGAGCCTCGGGTGATTACACCCTCATGTCGTCGGGGCGTTTTGCTCATTCCCCTCAATACGTCCGTGACGTGGCGACGGCCGCGGGATTCGCGGTCGAGTCGTCCCAAGACGCCGTGATGAAGTTCGAGAACCGGCGAGACGTCGTGGCGACGGTTTTCATCCTTCAATTGACGGGAGAGGTTTCGCGGGACTGAGGCGGTCGCGCTTCCGATAGTATGCGAAGGGAGGTTACTCGTTCCCATGATGCGAAGGGTTCGGTCTCGATCGGCGAGTTTTTGTTGCTCGCGATGTGATGAATTCACCGGCGAGCGATCCCGTTCCGGCCGTTTGCAAACCGTGGTATCGCCAAAAAAAAACGATACGGAGATTGACTTCGGTCGCGGAACACACTCGGACGAATCCTAAGACGATCGCCCTCCCCCGGTACTCCTGCTCAGAGGGAGGGGTTTTTCGGAACCGGAGTCGGGGGTTGATCAGGGGATCTTATTGAGTTGACTCGAATCTCCAACCAGGGTTCTGGTTTCCATTGA
>JAYUFP010000187.1:0-2289 GCA_043738665.1 Isosphaeraceae bacterium | reverse complement strand
GTCGATTGATTCGATCCCGGCATATTTTCCGGTCGCGGTCGAGTTGATCTTCATTTCTTCGGATGATCGCCGTGAGCCAGAGGAATCAAAAAAGTCTGGCCTTCCTGGTCCAGGATCGGCCGGCGGAAGCATTCGAACAGCTCGATTCCGCGCTTCGTGTCGTTTCACCGCGGAACTGGCTAGCGCTCTCGGTCGTGTTTGGCACGATCGCGGCTTTCCTGATTTTCTCGATCCTGTATCGTGCCCCGCTCAAAGTCGATGGGCGGGGAATCATTCTCGCGAGAACCGTCGGCGAGGACGACCCACTGCTCCAGGTTACCGCACCCGCGGCGGGCAGAATCTCTCGGGTTGACGTCAAAATCGGTGCGACCGTCAAGAAGGACGAGACGCTCGGCCTGATCGACCAAGGCGACCTCAATGATCAGATCAAGGAGGCGACCGCCGAGGTCAGGCGTCTGGAGGACGAGGACCGCGAACTTAGCCGACTCGACGAAAACGCGGCGCGGTCAAAGGCCAACGCCCTCGATAAACTTGAGTTCACGCTCAAGCACAATTTGAGCCTTGACGAGCAGCGCCTGACGATCAACCGTCAGATCTCCGGGGCCGACGCCGTATTGAAGAAGCGCGGGTTCCTGAACAACAGCGACGCGCTCAAGACCAGGGCGGACGCCGATGCGGTCGAAAGCAGCATCGGCGCGACCCAGGCCAAGCTCCAAGAAGTCGTCTTCGACCGCACCGAGGACGGCACTCGCCGCGAAGGGGAAAAACTCAAGCGGACCCTGGGAATCCGCGCCGCGAAGACAAAGCTCGACCTGCTCAATGACCGCTATTTGCGCGACACCCGGATCAGCTCCCCATTTCCCTTCGACGGGAGCGTGATCGACCTCATGATCACGCCTCACGCCCTGGTGGAGAAAGGAGCCCCTGTCGCTCTCCTTCGTCCGCTTAGCCGTGACGAACGGCCGATGGAAGCCATCGTCTTCGTGCCGGCCGGCATGGGCAAGAAGATCCATGTCGGTCATCCCGTCGAGATCGCTCCCGACACGGTCCGGCGTCACGAACACGGGTTCATCAATGGAACGGTGAAGTCCGTCTCCGAGATCCCGGCGACGGAAATGGCCATGCTCGCGGAATTGAAGCACAAGACGCTCGTGACCAGCTTCGTCGAGCGTTACCGCGGCCAAGTTCTCCTCAGCATCCACGTCGACCTATCGAAGAACGCCGGTCCGCCTCAACGATCCGACATCATCGTGAATAACCATATGAAATGGTCGTCGGCCTCCGGGGCCTCTCAGCACGTGACCAACGGCACGCTTTGCGGGGCGGAGATCGTGGTCGAACGACGGCCGCTGATCGCCCTCGCCATGCCGTGGGTCAAGCAGTTATTCGGGTTCGACTGAGCGAGCGGCAGCCCGCGTTGATCTCCCGAAAGGGCGAGATTCGATCGATGGCGAAGCAGGCGAGCGAGCGATTCCGGAGGGTCAGAACCCCGACCGTCCTCCAGATGGAGGCGACGGAATGTGGCGCGGCGTCTCTCGGGATCATCCTCGCGTACTTCGGCCGGTTCGTCCCGCTCGAAGACCTCCGGATTGAATGCCGCGTCTCCCGTGACGGCAGTAACGCCCTCTACATCAAGAAGACGGGAGAAAAATTCGGTCTGATCGCCAAGGGCTATCAAATGACGGTCGAGCAGCTCCGCGCGCTCGAGCCGCCGTTCATGGTCTTCTGGCAGATGAACCACTTCCTCGTCGTCGAGGGATTCGCCGGGAATCGCGTCTATCTGAGCGATCCCGCCACGGGACGCCGGTCCATCGACGTGGGTCACTTCGAGGAGTCGTACACGGGGATCGTGTTCCGCTTCGAGCCCGGCCGGAACTTCACGCGAGGGGGAACCCGTCCCAGCACATGGAAGGCCGTCGCCGAGCGGATCGGGGGCGCGCGAAAAGCTCTCGCTCACGTCGTCCTCGCGGGCCTCGCACTGATGGTCTGTGAGCTCGTGGCGGCTTCGTACAGCCTCATCTTCGTCGACCAATTGCTGATCGAAGAACGATGGACCTGGATCCGTCCGCTCTTGCTCGCCATGGGAGTGACCTCGGCCTTTCGGGTGCTGGCGGGTTTGCTACAGCTCAACTCGCTACGGAGGTTGAAGCTGAGCCTGGCGGTGGTCCATTCGTCAAAATTCCTCTGGCACGTTCTTCGGTTGCCGTTTTCGTTCTACCAGCAGCGCTACGTGGGTGACGTTTCGAGTCGGGTGGAAGGGAACTCCCTGGTGGCAGGGCTCATCTCGGG
>JAYUFP010000186.1:0-7159 GCA_043738665.1 Isosphaeraceae bacterium | reverse complement strand
GATGAAGTGGACATCGACTCGGGAGGAAGTGAGCGGTCGCGAAACCCTGAGACGATCGCCCTCTCCCCGGCTTTGCGGGGAGAGGGAGGGGTGAGGGGCTTGCGTTTCGCTCGAAATATCGGACGCGCCGGCGGGTCATTCGAGGACCGGACCCCTCACCCCTTACCCTCTCCCCGCAAAGCCGGGGCGAGGGCGATCGTCTCAGGATTCGTCCGACTGGATTCCGCGACCGAAAACTATCTTCGTAGGGATTCCGCCGGGACCACGGATTGCAAACGGCCGGAATGGGATCGCGCGCAACAAAAACACGCCGATCGAGACCGACCCTTCCGGATCGTCAACACCAACTTTTCATCAGCCCAGCCCAGCCCGGGCAACGCCCCGGGTGGGTGGAGAGGCATGAAATCTCCAGCCCTGAAAAGCCGAAACCGAAGCACAGCCCGGCTACCAGCAGCCAACGGCGCATCGGTTTCGCCCGTTCAGGGCGAGGATTTCAGGCTGCGGATCGGTTCCCGGGGCGTTGTCACGGGCTTTCCCGTCCCACCCCTTCAGGGTGAAGAGTCGGGAAGTGATTCCCGGCCTCTGCCTTGACCGAGTGCCATTCGTTCCTGACACCTTTTTTCCGCCCCGCCGATTCTTGAGGAAAATCCGGGGCACTCGGGCAGATCATTGCCGCTCGATGAAGCAGAAGGGTTCGGTTCGCTTTCCTTCGAGGCCGTCGTGGGACGGGAAGCGAACGCGACTCGCTCCCATCGGAGCAATCAGCTTTTGTCGGAGCTTTGTTTTTTTCTTTATCGGTACGCCCTAGCAAACATTTGACTCATCACTTAGAGTCAAAGACATCTCCTCCAAGAACGCCCGCGAGGTTCAGGGAGAAGATACCCTTTCTTACTTTTTCGTCAGACTTCAGGGTCCTGTGGAGGCATTCGCATGGTTATCGGAGCGCGCCGACGTGCACAGAGCGGTTTCACGCTCATTGAATTGTTGGTGGTCATCGCCATCATCGCCGTTTTAATCGCATTGCTCCTGCCGGCGGTCCAGGCCGCGAGGGAAGCGGCTCGCCGCGCCCAGTGCGTGAACAACCTGAAGCAACTCGGGTTGGCCATCCATAACTATCATTCCACCCACAACGCCTTGCCGCCGACGGGGATGTTCCTCGGAGCCGCATACGGAACGAATCCCCCGGCGTCCAGCCCCGGCTGGGGTTGGAATGCGAGCTGGGCGGTCATGCTCATGCCGAACATGGAGCAGCAGTCGGTCTACTCGTCGCACAACTTCAGCCGCGGCGCGGACGAGCCGATGAACTACACCTCGGGATTCAACCAGGTCGCGTCGTTGATCTGCCCGTCCGACAGCCAGAAGGTCCGCCCGGCCGCACCCTGGGCGGCGAACAGCTATCACGGCAACTACGGCGGCCCCGGCATGATCCAGAACTGGTCGGGCACCATCGTTGAGATCGCCACCTCGTATCCGCAAGCCTGGTGGGGCCAGTCGTCGCAGATGGCGACCTTCGGGTTCGAATCGGTCACCGACGGTACGTCGAACACCGCGCTGTTCAGCGAGCGGCTCCTGGGCACCCAGGACACGACCACGATGAGGGTCGGCACACAGAACGGCAAGCGCGGGGTGTATCAACCGGGTACCGCCGCCTGGCTGGGGCCGCAAGGCTTCGGTGCCGGTGACGTCGTCGGGGCGTTAGCCTGGCTGGCCAAATGCAAGTCCACCCCGAGCAGCCTGGCCCCGGTCGGCAGCTACCTCTCCGGCGCGCACTGGACGCTGGCCTATCCCTGGCACACGACCAACACATCGTATAACCACTTCAACACGCCGAACGGCACCACCTGCACGACGACCAACAGCGAGTCGCCGTGGGGCGGTGGGGCGGCCATCATCCCGCCGACCAGCGGTCACGCCGGCGGTGTCAACATGGGCTTCACCGACGGTTCGGTGCGATTCGTCAAGGATTCCGTCAACGTCCAGACCTTCTGGGCGATCGGCACCAAGAGCGGCGGCGAAGTCATCTCCTCCGATGCTTACTGAGATCCGCTCCCCGTCCGGATCAACCAAACCGTCCGAGCCCGGCCCCTTTACAAAGGGGCCGGGCTTTCGGGGTTAACCGGCTGAGATTCGAAAGACCCGGAATCCCATCGGCTCTGCCGGCCTTTGTAGATTTCCCCTCGAACGCATCGTTTCATGAACCCGCTCCACGGAGATCGACCTCGGATGAGAAAACTCACGGGCCTTGCCTTGGCGTCGGCGATGTTCTTCGGTGTCATCGGCTGCGACGGCGGCGGCGACTTGAAAGAAGGAACCCCCGCGAATGTCGACATGACGAAGAACTTCAGCCCCGACATCCCCGTCGGCCCGATCTCGGCCAAGGATCTCGGCAAGGCCAAGGCGAAAGAGGCCGCCGCCGTCAAGGACAACGCCCCCGTCAAGTGATCGACCGCGCCACCGGAAGTGAAGTCGAAGTCTTTTGATCATCATGCGATCCCGCGCGACGCCAGGCCGACACCCATGCTTCCGAAGACGGGAATCCGGTTCGGTGCGGTCGTCGTCGTGCTTGTCGTCGTCGCCGGACTTCTGATCGCCTTCGCCCGACGTCCCACCCGCAAGGCCGACAACCGGCCGTTCGAAGCCGCCCTCGCCGCTCGACAGTGGGACGTCGCCGAAGAATCCCTCCGCGAGCGTAAAGCGCACAACCCCGAGGACGCCGACACCCTCTTCGATGAGGCCCGGCTCGATTTCGCCCGAAAACGCCTCAATGAAGCCTTCGACGCGATCCGAAACGCTCGAAAACGCGGGTATCCGGCCGAACCGCTCGACAGGCTCCTCGGTCTGGTCTACGCCGAGGGGGGCAAGTTCGCCGAGGCCGAGCCGATCCTGATGCCCGTCCTCGACCACTCCGGCGGGCGCGACCTCGAAGTCGCCGAGGCCCTCGCAGGGCTCTTTCTCAAGACCTACAAGCTCCCACTCGCCGCGATCGTGCTCCGCCGCTGGATCGAAGTCGCCCCCGACGACGCCAAGCCCTACCTCTGGCTCACCGAGATCGACAAGCGAACGGAAGCCGACCAGAACATCACCATCGCGCACTACCGCGAGGCACTCAAGCGCGACGACTCGCTCGACCAGGCCCGGCTGGGACTGGCCGCAACGCTCCTCGCCACCAGGCGTTACGCCGAAGCCGCCGCCGCCTTCGACGAATACATCGAACGCAAGCCCGACGACCCCGAAGGACACCTCGGCGCCGCTCGCGCCGCCCGCGACCTCGGGGAGAATGAGGCTTCAAAACAACATCTCGTCCAGACCCTCAAACTCGTCCCCGATCAGCCCGTCGCGCTCCGCGAGTCGGCCTCTCTGGAGTTACGTCAGGGCGACTTTCAGAAGTCCTTGGGCTTCCTCGAACGTGCCCTGAAGCGCGACCCCAACGATTCGGAGGCGCTCTACCTCCAGAGTTTGGCCCTGGCAAGGCTCGGACGCAACGACGAGGCCGACGCCGCCCGGAAGCGTTCCGCCACGCTCCGCAAGGACGAGAAAGACCTCATCGACATCCAGGCCTTGATCCTCAAGGATCCGGCCGACCTGTCGTTCCGTTGCCGGGTTGCGCGCTGGATGTTCGACCACGGGCGCGACGACGAGGCCGTCCGGTGGGCGAAGTACGTCGTCGAGCGCGACCAGACCAACGCCGAGATGAACGCCCTGCTCGCCGAGTACCACGCGAAGCGCGGTGAGGCCGGACTGGCGAACTACTATCGGATGCAATTCCGGGATCGCAAATGAGCCTCCGCGTCAGAATCGTGCTGATCCTCGCCGCCGTCGCCGTCGTCGCGAGTCTTGCCGCCGGGTTCCGGACCTATCGCGAGCGCGAGTACCGGAGCGAACTCGCCAGGGCCGAGGCCGACGTCGCCGCCGGACGCTTCTTCCTCGCGAAAGAGCGATTGGTCCGGCTCGAATCGGCTTGGCCCGGCCGCGCGGAAGTTTTGTTCTCGCTCGGGGTCTGTGAGAAGGAAGCCGGGCGCGTACCCGCGGCGCTCGACGCCTGGGCACGCGTCCCGTCGGGGACCGACCTCTCCGCCCGAGCGCGGATTCGACGGGCGACGGTCCTGACCAACGCGGGCCGTTACGCCCCCGCCGAGGCCGACCTCCGCGCCGCCTCCAACGAGCGAAAAACCCCCGAGGACATCCAGGATTGGCGCAAAGCTTGGACCCGCCTCCTTCGGTTCGAAGGCCGGATCGGCGACGTCCGCCGCTCCCTCATCGATTCGTTGGTCGAGACGGCCGACCCCGCCGCCGTGCTTAAGGATCTCTGGCTCCTCGACACCACCTCGGTCCCCATCGACGCCCTCGCAATCGTCCTCGAAAAGGCCGACCCCAACGACGACCGCGTCCTCCTCGCCAGGGCCAACCTCGCGTTGCTCGACGGATCGCTGGACATCGCCACGAAGCGGATCCGGGACCTCGCCGCCCGGACCCCCGATGACCCCGCCGTGCAACGCGCGAGGCTGGAGATCGCCCGCGCCGGCGGCGACCGCGATGAAGCGGCCGAGGCCTATCGCCGACTGCCGACCGACGCCCTCAACGCGCTGGAAACCGCCGAACTGAACGCCTGGTTCGCCTCGAAAAAAGGCCCCGCCGACGAGCGTAAGGCGTGGAACGAAGTGCTCAAACTGGACCCTGCCCATCCGACCGCGCTCGACCGTCTGGCCGCGCTCGCGAACGAGGCGAAGGACCGCGACGAATCCGTAAAGCACCTCGCCCGCAAGACCGAGATCGACCGCGCCCACGACCGCTACCGCAAGATCCTCCTCCAGGAAACCGACCTCAAGCCCTACTTCGACGAGCTGGCAAATCTCGCGAAGACCCTGGGCCGTCCCGCCGACGCCCGTGGCTGGGACCTCGCGAAAGCCATCGGCACCCCCGCCGAACCCCGGGTCCGCGCGGCGCTGACCGACCTCGAACCGGCGGAACGTCTCGACGGGTTCGCTCGTCTTGATCCCGGCGTCACGACGAAGGCGTCCCCCGCGAACCCCGGCACGTCCGCCATCACGTTCCGCGACGCCGCCGAGACGTCGGGCCTTCGCTTCGTGTTCGACCACGGGCCGTCGAGCCTCCGGCAACTCCCCGAGACGATGTCCGGCGGCGTTGCGACTTTCGACTACAACGGCGACGGCCTGCTCGACGTCTACGTCGTCCAGGGCGGCCCCTTTCCCTTCAAGCCCGACAACCCGCCGATCCCCGGAGACCGCTTGTTCCGTAACGTCGGCGACGGCTCATTCGTCGATGCGACGGTCGAGGCCGGCTTGCCTCCGTTCTCGAAGGGATACGGCCACGGCGTGGCGGTCGGCGACTATGACAACGACGGCCACCCCGACCTCTTCGTCACCCGGTTCGACGCCTACACCTTGCTCCGCAACCGCGGCGACGGCCGCTTCGAGGACGTGACCGAGGCGGCAGGGCTCGCCGGCCCCAAGGGCTGGCCCACCTCCGCCTGCTGGGCCGACCTCGACCGCGACGGCGACCTCGACTTGTATGTTTGCCACTACATGAAGTGGGACGTCAACAACCCGGTCGTCTGCCGCAACGACAAAGGCGAGCCGCTCTACTGCGACCCCGGCAAGGCCCCCGCCGAGCCCGACCGGCTCTACCGCAACGACGCGGGCAAGTTCATCGACGCGACCGAGGCCGCGGGGCTCGTCGACAAGGACGGCCGTGGGCTCGGAGTGATCGCGGCCGACTTCGACGACGACGGCGTGGTGGATCTCTTCGTCGCCAACGACGGCACCGCGAATGACCTGCTCCGCAACGAGGGGAAGCCCGGAACGCTCCGGTTCCGCGAGGTCGCCCACGAGTCGGGAGTCGCCGCGAACGCCGACGGCGGCTACCACGCGGGGATGGGGATCGCCTGCGGCGACCTCGACGGCGACGGCAAGCTCGACCTCATCGTCACCAACTTCTTCGGCGAGGCGGCAACGCTCTATCAGGGGCTCGGAGGCGGCCTCTTCACCGACCGCACCTCCGACTCCGGCCTCGGCGCGGCGACCCGGCACCGGCTCGGCTTCGGGATCGCATTCCTCGACGCCGACAACGACGGCCTCCCCGACGTCGCGATCGCCAACGGCCACGTCAACGACAATCGCCCCTATTTCCCCTACGCCATGCCCCCGCAACTCCTCCGAAACCGTGGAGCGGGCCGCCTGGTCGACGTCTCCAAGACATCGGGCGAGCCCTGGAACCTCCCTCAACTCGGTAGGGGACTCGCCGTGGCCGACATGGACAACGACGGACGTGTCGATGTCTTGATCGTCAACCAGGGCAAACCGTTGACCTATCTTCACAACCAATCGCCTCCGGCTCGATCGCTGACCGTCCAACTTCAAGCCGTTGCGACGCAGCACGAAGCCGTCGGCGCGAAGGTGGTCGTCAACGCGGCGGGCCGCCGTCAAACCGCCTGGAAAACCGCGGGCGGGAGCTACCAATCGGCCGGAGACCCCCGCTTCCATTTCGGACTGGGAACCGCCGAGAAGGTCGATTCCATCGAGGTCCGTTGGCCGTCGGGTAAGACCGAAACATGGAAAGACATTCCCGCCGACAGGGCGGTCGTGCTCGTCGAGGGGGCTCCCGCACCCCGGAAGATGCCGGGTTTTCGATGACCCGGCAATTCCACGGCCCGCGGAACACCGGCCCCCGCCCCCGCCCCCGTTCGCGTTGAATTTCCGAATGGCGACACGACTGGAGAACGGGTATTCTGGCGGGTGATCCGGACCTTATCGCCGTGCGTGATGGCTCCCCCCGACCGGTCCGACGGTTCCAAGGATTACGATGTCAATCGGCACGAATGAATGGACCGGGGTGACTCTGGCGTCGGGCCGTTACCTCGTCACCGGGAAGCTCGGCGAAGGGGGCATGGGCACGGTTTACCGGGCGAAAGACCGCAACCTCGACGCCGACGTCGTGATTAAGGTGCCGCTCCGGTCGATGGTGACCGACGCCGAGTTTTCGAGGCGGTTCAAGGACGAGATCCGCTCGCTGGTCAACCTGCCGCACCCGCATATCGTGAAGGTGACGGACGTCGGCGAGTACGACGGCCTCCCGTTCGCGGTGATGCAGTACCTCCCCGGCGGGAGCCTGGACGAACGTCGGGCGGCAAACGCGGGGCGCC
>JAYUFP010000185.1:0-7168 GCA_043738665.1 Isosphaeraceae bacterium | reverse complement strand
ACGTCAGCGACGGCAATCTGCTGCTGATCCCATTCGTCCCGCCGGTCTACACCCCGACCAACGAGCCCGCGGAAGCGTCTGAACACGACGTCTGAGCGTCGATATCAGGGGTTATTGATAGGTTTTCGGGCCTTCTTGAGGAGGTCGAGGTGGAAGGTGCGCCTTGAGACTTTGAAGTGCGGGAGCTTGCTTCCGCTTTCGAGGTCGATCGAAGCGGGAGCAAGCTCCCGCACTCAAAAGCCCGAAAGTCGGGAGACAACGCCCGGCCTGGTCGTTAATCGTTCGCTGAGTGCATCCGCTGGAATCCGTTGGCGCACCCAGTCCCGTCCTTCTCCCCCCGGCGGAGGTGGGCGTAAGCCGAATGAGAGTCCCCGGATGGTGGCGTCCATCAAAAGACCCCTCATCCGCCGCTTCGCGGCACCTTCTCCCGGGAGGAGAAGGGTCAACGCCGGACTTTGCAATCCTTCTGCAAAGCGCGGCCCGGCGCGCGGCGGAACGGCGGCCGCGCGTCTTGAAAAAAGACCCGCGACCGCCATGATCTGATTCCCGTATCGAGATTCGCCGGAAGGCTTTGATCTTCCGGTCAGTTCGGGGTGCCGCCCGGGAAGTTGCCGCCGCCGGGGGTAAGCAGAATACTCGGCACGGCGAAACCGAAATTGGTGGTTCCCGTGTTGATGGTGTTGTTAAAGCCGTTACCGAAGTTGGAGTTGAAGCCGGACGTCGGCGCGGTGCCGAAGCCGGGGAAACCGCTGCCGAAGCCGCTGTTGAAACCGCTGAAGGCATTACTGTTCGTGAAGGTCGGGGCGAAGACACTCGAAGTCGGGTCTGTAGGGACCGTGACGTTCATTTGCGAAGGCATTCCGAAGAAGCCGTTCAGCGACGACGTGAGGTTTCCGAAACCGGTGTTAAAGGTGTTCGTTACACCTTGCGTGAAGTCATTATTGAATCCGCCGCTGAATGGCAGATTCTGCAACCCGTTTGAGAGGCCGTTGAAAGAACCGGTCGCCGTGCTCCCGGTCGTGCCGAAGAATCCCGACTGGAGGTCGGGTAGGAGGGTCGTCGTCGCGCCGTTGATGAGGCTCAGGTTGTTGCCGAGCTGGAAAGCGGCAAGGTTCAAGCCCTGGTTGGTCTGATTCTGGAACGTCTGGAGGGTGCTTGTTGACGGGTTCGTCACACCGTTGGCGAACAGTGTCGAATTCGCCAGGTTCGGGAAGCTCTGCGCGAGGGCCCCGAGGGTGTTTCCGAACTGGGTCATGATCTGCTGGCCGAGGAACTGCCGCAGCGGAATTCTCTGACCGTTCTGGTCAACCGACGCCGCGGCGATGTTGGTGTTGTTGAAGGAGTTCGAGAGTTGGGTCGCACCGTTGGTCGAAAGCGATGCGATTCGGCTGGTGATCGCGTTCTGAAGCGCCCCGGCCGAATTGGTGAGCCGATTAGACGATGTGATCGCCTGAATCCGGCTCAACAGGCTGCCCTTGTTCGTGGAGAGTAATGCGTTCTGAAAGCCCGTGAGAGATTGCCTGTGCCCGCCGCCGGGGAGCAGGGCCTGCTGACTGGCGAGCCGGAAGGCGGTGGCGTCGACCATCCCGCCCACGGCCGCGTTGAAATCCGTGAGTTGCCGCGACGTCGGCTTCCCGTTCGCGTAAAGTTGTTTGACCTCTTGCTTGATCGCCTGATTCAAGTTCTGGAAGGCCAAGTGGGTCTGGGTGGCGTAGGCGTTGCGGAGCTGCCGCACCGTCAACGTGTCACTGGTCGGGTTACGGGCGGGTGCCGGGGTGAGTGCGTTGAAAGCCGAAATCTGGCTGAGCACGACTCGCTCTTCCAACGAAACGTCACCCGACGTGGGGCGAAAGGCGTTCCGGCTCTTCTTCTGATGGCTCATGGTGCATTCCTTTGAAGAATCGAGGTTTTTTCCGGAAGGCGAGAAACCGCTGCCGTCCCGGGGCGCGGCATCCACCCGCGCGTCGCACGTTGCATGCGGCGACGACCTTCACGGATTGATTGGGATTCGGAGAAAGCCGAAAACAGGGTCTTTTCGACTGCCAAACCTCTATTGCATCATGCGTGCCGAATGGCGGATTCGGACCGGGAGGCGGGCGGAATCGGAAAAAAAACGAGAGTTCATACGATTGTTCGAGCATGTAACCCGAAACGGGGATCGCCCGAGTGGGAACGGGGATTCCCCGCAAGAACCCGTCCGCGTGCGCCACTGGGGATGTCAGACTCTTGGGCTCAACCGCGGGGGGCGGGCGCGAGCCTGCGAGCGACTTCGGCGGCGACGGCCGCGGTGAACGTCTCGGTCGACTCAGTGCCGCCGAGGTCGCGGGTCCGAACCCCTTGGCGGAGCAGGTCCAGGGTCGCGTTCTTGACCGCCTGGCCGACCCCGATCTCGCCGATCTGGTAGAGGAGGAGCGCGAGCGCCAGAAAGATCGCCGTCGGGTTGGCGAGGTTCTTCCCGGCGATGTCAGGCGCGGTCCCGTGCGCGGCGTCGAACACCGCCACGCGGACCACCGCCGATGCGTCGAATGCAAGGTTCGCACTCGCCCCGATGCCCAGCGACCCTGCCAGCCCGCAGGCCATGTCCGAGAGAAAGTCGCCGTACTCGTTCAAGACGAGGACGATCTGGAACTTCTCGGGGGCCATGATCACCTTGCCCAGCAGCGCGTCGAACAGCTCGACGTTGTGGGGCACCTCGGGAAACTGTCCCGCGGTTTCCTTGGCGACACTTTCGAAGAGGCCGTCGGTCGCTTTCTGGATCGTGTACTTTGACGCGCTTGTGACTTTCTTACCCGTCTTCCTCGCCAGGTTGAAGGCGAACCGCGCGGCCTCCCGGACGGGCCTGCGCTCGACGATCCGCAGGCTCACCGCGCCGTCCTCGCCGATCATCCGTCCCGGGTCGTCGTACGTGCCCCCGGTCGCGATCCGGACGATGTCCAGGTCCAGCTCCCTGAGGAAGTTCGTCGGCACTCCGGGGATGGTGTACACGGGCCTGTGAATCACCGACAGGTCGAGCCGCCTCCGCAAGACCTGGTTCGGGCTCTCCTCGGCGGTGACGGTCGGGTATTTCAACGCGACGGTCGTCGCGAGGATCGTCTCGACGGCTTCCTCGTAGATCGTGAACTGGTTTGCCCTGCGGTTCCGCAACGTCAGGTCGACGGGGATGAACTCCAGACACACGGGGAGGGCGTCCGCCAGGGTATGCACAGCCCGCGACAGCTCGGCCCCGATCCCGTCTCCCAGCAGTTCGGTCACGCGGTAGGTGGGTCGCATTGCCGGGCGTCGCTTTCGTTGACAGTTCCGGGAAGGCTGCGGTCAAAGAGAATCTCTGGCCGGAGGGCAGGGCGGGTTCGTCGCCCCGATCGAAGTCCGGCGGATTTTAAGCCCGATCCGTGGCGGGCGTCAAAGGGGGTGCGAGCCGGTCGGCGTCGGTAGATCATGGACGCGTTCCGCTCGCTCGGGTTCAATATGGATTCGACAGGGACGATCTTACTCCCGGAAAAGGCACTCGACGAGGGCGTCGCGGCGATGGCGATCACGCGGAAATCAGCGAGTGATGACGACTTCGCCGTTCATGATACGACCGAACCGGGAGCCGACGCGCGTGCCCGGGTCGTCTCGGCCGCGACCATTCAAGCCGCGCCTCCGTTCGGCGCCGAACGGTCCGTCAGCGACGGGGTCGCCCTTGTCTCGGGACGTTCGCAAAGTTTCGCCGGTGAAATCCGCGACCTGAGGCGCGACCGTCTCTGTGCCGCAGCCATGTTCCTGGCGGTCGTTTACGCGGTTTTGTTCGTCTGGAACTGGGTGATCCCCTACGAGGATTTCCGGTTCGTGTGGGTCACGATGGCGATGCGCTGTCTCCTCGCCGCGGCGGCGGCCGGGTTGCTCATCAGCCGCGTCGTCCTGACTAACGTCCAGGTCAGGGTGATCGAGTTCGGCCTCTTCGGCGGCCTGATCGTGATCCTCGCCTTTTCGCAATTCCTCGGCGTATCCGAACTTCTTGGAAAGGAGAATATTCCCGCGACGATCGCCTTCATCAAGAACGGGGTCATCCAGGTTTTCGCCCTGATGGGGCTGTACGGCACGTTTATTCCTAACGGCTTGACGACCGCCTGCGCGTCGGTCGTCTCGATGGCCCTGGCGCCGATCGCGATGATCGCGCTGGCACTTTCGCGACCGGAGCTCGCCGCGGCGGTGAGTCAGCTCCATAAGTCGGAACGGGTCGGCACCAACATTCTGTTCCTGTCGATCGGGGCCGCGCTGGCGCTTTACAGCTCGTATGTGCTGGGGGGACTGCGGGCCGAGTTGCACGAGGCGCGCCGTTTCGGACATTACCGGCTCCTTCGACGGATCGGCGCGGGGGGCATGGGCGAGGTTTATCTCGCCGAGCACCGGCTCCTGAAACGGCCTTGCGCGATGAAGCTGATCGGTGCGGGGTCGGGCCGGGAACCCCTCGCATTGGCGAGGTTCGAGCGCGAGGTCCAGGCCGCCGCCCAGTTGTCGCACCCGAACACCATCGAAATCTATGACTACGGCCAGACCGAGGACGGCACCTTCTACTACGTGATGGAATTCCTGACCGGCCTCAATCTGGGGGACCTCGTGGCCAAGTACGGCCCCTTACCTCCGGGTCGGGCGAATTACTTGTTACGACAGGTCTGCGGGGGATTATCGCAGGCCCATAACCTGGGGATTATCCATCGCGACTTGAAGCCCGGCAACGTGTTCGTCGCCAAACGCGGGGGCGAAACGGACGTGGCCAAGATCCTCGACTTCGGCCTCGTGAAGCTGACCGGAGAATCCGCCGGAACGGCTCTGACCAGCGACAACCTCGTGAGCGGCACCCCGTTGTACATGGCCCCCGAACAGGCGAGCGGTCGTCGCGACCTCGACGGCCGCGCCGACATTTACGCTCTCGGCGCGGTCGCCTATTACGCCCTGACCGGCCGTCCTCCGTTCGACGGCGGTTCGGCGTTCGAGGTCATGGTGGCCCACGCCAGGGACCCGGTGGTCCCTCCTTCACAACTCCGCCGGGACGTCCCCGCCGATCTGGAGGCGATCGTACTGCGATGTCTCGAAAAGTCCCCCGACGCGCGCTATCCGAACGCCAAGTCGGTCGCCGAGGATCTGACGAAGTGCGTGTGTGCCTCGCAATGGGGGCCGAATCGGGCCGACGCGTGGTGGAATGCGATGAGTGAGGACTGATGCGAACACCATTCGAGTGGGAAGGTTCGGGCTTGCTCAGGGCCGTCCGTCGGTTCCGTCTGGAGGGATTCCCGTGATTTTTACGCGCGGAACGCGCTTCTTCAGACCTCGCGACTTGGCACAGGCCGGGAGACGCGGGTATATTGGGGTATCTCTTGCGCCGAAGCGTCAATCGCGGGGTTCGCACCCCGTTCCGGCCCACGATCGACATAACGTTCCTTTCACTCCACCCTTCCGGGCGGGAGCGTTCCGATGTCCACAGCAGGGAAAGTCCTCTCCGTCCTGACCATTCTCCTGGCCCTGGTCTGGGTCGTGTTGACGTCCGCGGTCGCGGAATTCAACCGAGCCGGCGGCAAGGCCGTTGAGAAAGCCAAAGCGGATCTCGCGGCTGCCGAGCCTGCGTACGCCAAGACCATGGTCGACCTCCAGACGACCAAGGACGACACCGATAAACAACAGGTGAAGACCCTCGACGAAATCACCGCGCTCCGCGAACGACAGGCCGACAAGGAGAAAGAGCGGGCGCAGGCCCTTCAGCTCTCCTCGAGAATGAAGCTTCAAGCCGAGGGGGCCGAAGGCAGTTTGAAGTCCGCGGAGACCCTCGACAAGGAACGTCTCGAAGAAAAAGAGGCCGAGATCAAGGCCATGGAAGAAGCCAAGGCGCTCGTGGCCAAGCTCATCGGCGAGAACGATCAGTATCTCGCCAAGCTGTCCGAACTCCGCGACCAGTTCGCGAAGACCTTGCAGGCGAACAAGGAGATGACCGACCGCATGAACAAGACGGGAACTCCGCGTCCGACGCCCACCACGTCGCGCCCGGCCACGCCCGGCTCCGTCACGCCGGTCGCCGTTTCTCGGTAATTTCTCGCCGGTCTTGGGAGGGACGACGGCCTTCGTCCCGCGTTTGGATCGGGAGGCGTCCGAAGGATGACGGACCGCGCGGAAGAAGTCACGAACGCCGGGCCGGCCGCCGGCTCGGCCTTCGTCGTTTCCGGAACGACCGAGGGATCGCGGTCCGTCAACTCGTCCCACCGGCCCCGCTCCTGGGTGGGGATCGTGGCGAACGCGGGCGCGGGGAAGGGGAAAGGACGGATCCGGGTCAGGAATCTCGTCAAATCCCTGGGGAAGTCCGGGTTGCATGCTCGGGTGGCCTGGACCGTCCACGAGCGCCAGACACTCGTCAAGGAGTCGTCGCACGACCGCCATTGCCGCTGTCTCGTGGCCGTGGGCGGAGACGGCACTGTCGCCTCACTCATCAACGAATCGCCTAGCGTGCCGATCACCGTCTTGCCGGCCGGGACGGAGAACCTCTTCGCACGCTATTACGGCCTGGGGCGTGACCCCGACGCCCTCGCGCAGACCATCGCCGCGGGGCGCGTGGTTCATACCGACGTCGGCCGCATGAGCGGTCGCCGGTTCGGCTTGATGGCGGGATTCGGGTTCGACGCCGACGTGGTCACCCGCCATCACTTGATCCGCGTCGCCGCCACGGGGCTGCCCAGGCCCACCAACCGCGCGGCCTACGTTGAGCCCGTACTCCATTCGAGCTTCTGCTATCGGTTTCCCCCGATGGCCGTGACGGTGAACGACCCCGGCGCCGAGGAAACTCTCGTCGGCACGACCGTGTTCGTCTTCAACCTGCCGAGTTACGCCCTCGGACTGCCGTTCGCGCCCGCGGCTCGCGGCGACGACGGTTTTCTCGACCTGGTCGTCTTCCGCAAACCGGGGGCGTTCCATGCGCTCCACTATCTCTGGCTGGTGCTCCGTGGTCTTCACCTCAAGCGCCCCGGCGTCGACCATCGCCGCGTGCGCCGGATCACGATTGAGTCGACAGGGCCCGTGCCGGTTCAACTCGACGGCGATCCCGGCGGGTTTCTCAACGGCGGGCTTCAGGGGGCATGGACGGCCGAGGTCGAGCCTTCCGCCGTCGTGGTTCTGGTCCCTTCCACGTTCGTCTGAACCGGGT
>JAYUFP010000184.1:0-2299 GCA_043738665.1 Isosphaeraceae bacterium | reverse complement strand
GAAAACCGGCGGGAAAACGCCGCATTCGCTCTTTCCGATCCGTCATCAGCCATCCGTCATCAGCCATTTCCTAGCCAATTCCTTTCCGGACAGACTCTAAGAGGAGAAAGGTCCGAGAAAATTCGAGCGAAAGGACCAGATCGGTTCTCCTTTCCCTCGTTCGCACTCTCTCCGGTTAAATCTTTCCTCCGCCTTTCAGGCCGTGGCCGCATCGACATTTAGCCCCAGCCGCTCGCGGCGGTAGCTCCCCGAGGCGATCCCTTCGAGCCACGCGGTGTTTTCGAGATACCAGGCGATCGTCCGCTTCAGGCCCGACTCGAAGTTTTCCTCGGGCTTCCAGCCCAGTTCGCGGCGGATCTTGGCGGTGTCGATGGCGTAACGGCGGTCGTGGCCGGGGCGGTCGGTCACGTAGGTGACCAGCGACTTGCAGGGCGAGTGCGAAAGCCCGGGACGCAGTTCGTCGACGGTCCGGCAGATCGCTTCGACGACCTGGAGGTTCGTCCGCTCGCAGTCTCCGCCGACGTTATAAGTCTCGCCCGGCTTGCCCTTGTTGAGGACCAGCCAGAGGGCGCGGGCGTGGTCTTCGACGTAAAGCCAATCGCGGATGTTCTGGCCGTCGCCGTAAACGGGCAATTTCTTGCCTTCCAGGGCGTTGAGCACCATCACCGGGATCAACTTCTCGGGAAATTGGTACGGGCCGTAGTTGTTCGAGCAGTTCGTGACGAGCGTGGGCAAGCCGTAAGTATCTCGGTAAGCCCGGACGAAATGGTCGGAAGCGGCTTTCGAGGCGGAATAGGGGGAATGCGGGTCGTACGGTGTTGTCTCGGTGAATTGACCTTCGGCTCCGAGCGATCCGTAGACCTCGTCGGTCGAGACGTGGAGGAACCGGAACGCGGCTTTCTCGGCGTCGCCGAGGTCTCTCCAGTACGCGAGGGAGGCGGTGAGGAGTTCAAAGGTTCCCACGACGTTGCTTTCAAGGAACGCGCGTGGGCCTTCGATTGAGCGGTCGACGTGGGTCTCGGCGGCGAAGTTCAACACGGCGCTTGGTTTGTGTTCGCGGAGGAGGCGGCCGACGAGTTCGCGGTCGCCGATATCCCCATGCACGAAGACGTGGCGGCCATCGACCTTGAGAGCGTCCAGCGAGTCGAGGTTGCCGGCGTAGGTGAGCTTGTCGAGGTTCACGACGCGACCTTGCGAGCGGTCCGCCAGCCTCTGACGGACGAAGCAACCGCCGATGAACCCGGCGCCGCCGGTGACGAGGATCGTGCTGTGCATCAAAAGGTTCCCGTCGACCACGTCGCAATAAGGCTTGCCAGCCGGGGCGAGCACGGCGAACGTGCCGGCGTCGTTCGAAAAACTCTAGCTCTTGAGCGACCCGATTTCAAGGCGAGCCGGGGCCGGTTTCATTTTCGAGTTGGAGTTCTCACGATGCCCGATGTCCGATGGTCAATGACCAAGAAATCAGACCGCAATCATCCCCAGATCCGTCAGTCTTCCATAGGGCATTGACCATCGCGCATCGGACATCTCGGTTCATCGAAAATGAAACGGCCCTAGGGGTGACCCGCCTCGCAACGGGCAACATGTTGCCTATCGACGCGCCGCGGGGATGTTGATTTCGCTTCCGGGACATTGTTTTCCGACAGTGGCATGGAGAGTGCTTCATGATTTTTGCGTTCCTCTCTGACCCGACCGGACTCGACAGCCGTCCGCGGTCCGAAAGGTCCCATTCACACACGCAAACTTTTAATCAAGGAGCATGTCGTGGCCGACACTCAAGACAAAGTCAAAGACAAGATCGACGACGCCGCCCACGGCGCCAAGAAGGCGACGGACGCGGTAGTGGAGAAGGCGGGGAACGCCGCTGAATCCACCAAGAGCGCCGCGAAAAGCGCCGCCGAAAAGGTCGGGAACGTCGTTCACAAGGCCGGAGACGCGGTCGAACGCGTCGGCGAGAAGATCAAAGACATGGGCAAATGATCCGATCCACCCGGGCCGGGGGACATCCCGGCCCGGGTGGTTTTTTTTCCCTCGAACCGGAAAGGAACGGCTAACATGCTCCGCTGGGCTCTAACCTTCGTGATCCTCGCCCTGATTGCCGCGGTGCTCGGTTTCGGCAACCTCGCGGGCGACTTCAGCTACATCGCCAAGATTCTGCTGTTTGTGTTTCTGGTGATGTTTGTCATTTCGATCATCGTCGGCAGGGGACGAGTTGTCGTCTAGAAAGTAAGTGACTCGGTTTGCACAACATTCTCGGTCATTAAAGGGCGGGCCGAAGGAATTCCTTCGGCCCGCCCTT
>JAYUFP010000183.1:0-2300 GCA_043738665.1 Isosphaeraceae bacterium | reverse complement strand
GGAGCGAACGGTGCCGGAATCCGTTGGCGCACCCATAGGGGAACGCAAATTGCGGGAGCCCAGTGCTTGCCTCCACGTCGTTGACTCACGTTTGATTGAGCGCTACGATCTGTTAAATCGCTCGTCGATTCTCGTCTTTGGTGGAATGAATGATGTTACTCTCTTACGACGACAACGGTCCCGGACCGGTCGTGGTCTTGCTCCACGGGTTCCCGTTCGACCGCACGATGTGGTCGGGGCAGATCGGCGAGGTCGGGGGCATTTATCGGCTCATCATTCCCGATCTCCGAGGGCACGGGCAGTCGGTCTCCCCTCCAGACCGCATCTACCCAATGGACGCCATGGCCGATGATCTGATCGAAACCCTTGATGCGCTGAACATCCGGGAAAAAGTCGTCCTCGGCGGCCTTTCCATGGGAGGCTACATCGCGCTGTCGGCGGTCCGGCGTTATCCGGAACGGTTTCGAGGCCTCATGCTCCTGGACACCAAGGCTGCGGCGGATTCCCCCGAGATGGCGAAGGGCCGGGAGGCGACCGCCGATCAGGTCGAGGCGTCGGGCGCGACGGAGGGCGTTGTCGAGGCAATGATCTCCAGAGTCTTCTCGGCGAGCACTCGCGAACTCAGGCCCGAGCTGGTCGCGCCGGTGCGTGAAGTCATGCTCAAAACCTCGCCCCGAACGATCGCCGCGTGCCTTCGAGGGATGGCTTCCAGGCCCGACCGCACGAGAGACTTGATGCGGATCAATATTCCGACGCTGGTTCTCGTGGGAGGGGAGGACGTGGTGACTCCGATCGCGGAAGCGCGCGCGATGGTTGAGGAACTGCCGAACGCGACGCTCGCGATCGTCGCCGACGCCGGTCATCTCGCTCCTCTGGAAAACCGGGCCGCGAGCAACCTCGCCATCCTTTCGTTTCTGCAACGCCTGGGATGATTGCGGGGCGATCGATCGCGGCCCTTGAATCGCCGCGCGGCCGTGGCGATAATCCCCGCACGTCTTTTTGCTCTGATGCCCACGTCCTTTCGACTTCGGCGACCTCCTCATGCCTGACCCCGTGGAACGCGACCTGATCACGACGGCCACGGGGCTTGATGAACTCGTCAAACGATTGAGAGTCGCGGGACGGTTCGCGTTCGATACGGAGTTCGTGTCGGAGGACACGTTCGAGCCGGTGCTCTGTCTGGTCCAGGTCGCGACGGCCGACGAACTGGTCGCGATCGACCCTCTGGCGTTTTCGGACCTCGGGCCGTTCTGGGACGTCGTCAACGACGCGGAAATCGAGGTCGTGATGCACGCCTCGGGCGAGGACCTCCGGATCTGCCGCTTCCAGACCGGCCGGGTACCCGCCCTCGTTTTTGACGTCCAGATCGCCGCGGGGCTTGTCGGATTCGGATATCCACTCTCGTTGGGAAACCTGGTCTCCCAGGCGACCGGGATGTCGGTCTACGGCGGCGAAACCCGCACGGATTGGCGGAGACGCCCCCTCAGCCCCGCACAACTTCGCTACGCCCTCGATGACGTCCGCTACCTTCTACCGCTCGCCGACCAGCTTCAGGAGCGATTGAAGTCACTCGGACGCGCTCATTGGGCGGAAGACGAGTTCCGTTCGTTTCTCTCAGATATTGGTAATCGCGACGAAGAGGCCCGCTGGCGGAGGTTGCCCGGGCTTCATCACTTGAACCGTCGCGGCCTGGAAGTCGCGCGAAGGCTCTCGCAATGGCGCGCCGACGAAGCGCGTCGGATCAATCGGCCGGTCCGCCAGGTGATGCGCGACGATCTTCTTGTGGCGATCGCGAAGCGACAACCCTTAAACCGGCCAGACCTCGAAGCCCTTCGTGACTTCAACCGGCCGCACCTCTTATCGAAGAGTCACGAACTTGTCGCCGTGATCGCCCAGGCGCAAGGGATGGCGCCGGACGACCTCCCCGAGCACGCCGAACGTCACGAAGAAGGCCCGGGGGTGACCATGATCGTCAACGTCCTGGCCGCGGCGCTTGCGACATGTTGCACCGAGAAGAAAGTGGCGATGTCCCTTCTCGGCTCTTCCGCCGACCTCAAAGAACTCGTGCGCTGGCAGGCCGGGAAACGACCGGAACCGGATCGACCTTTCTTAACCCGGGGCTGGCGCGACGAGGTTTGCGGCGAGACGCTACTCAATGTGCTCTCGGGAAAAAGTACGCTCCGGATCGTCGACCTTGAGTCGGACGTCCCCGTCTCGGTCGAGCCGCTCTCCGAGGTTTAAGCCCAATACCGTTGAATTAGCCGTAACATGATGCCCATCTTCGGTTTTCAGCCCCGAAG
>JAYUFP010000182.1:0-7185 GCA_043738665.1 Isosphaeraceae bacterium | reverse complement strand
CTCGGATTAATGGACTTGCGGCCTTGCGTCGCGAGATTTCGTCAGTTCGGGCAAACAAGCCGAAAACAAGCGTTTCAAGTTTGCGTAGGTCACGACCGGCATCGGGCATCGGGCATCTTGAGAAATCCAACTCGAAAATGAAATGGCCCTGGACCGTGTCATGACCCGCATTGACATGATTCTTTCGAGAAGCTAGCGTGCGGCGTCCGATCTCTTCAAAGGACCTGGAGAGCCGCCTGTCCGCCGTCCTGGCGTCAAAGGAGTGACCGCCGTGAGCCGCTCGATCGAACCGATCTCCGTACCCGCACTCGACTTGAAGGCCCAGTACGCCTCGATCCGCGACGAGATCGAGCCGGTCGTCAGGGATGTGCTCGATAGCCAGTACTTCATCCTCGGTCCCGAAGTCGCGAAGCTCGAAGCCGAGATCGCGGCGTACTGCGGGAACGCCCACGGGATCGGCTGTGCGTCGGGCTCAGACGCCCTTTTGCTCCCGCTCATGGCGATGGGTATCGGCCCCGGCGACGAAGTCGTCACGTCCCCCTACACCTTCTTCGCGACCGGCGGCGCAATCTGGAGAACCGGGGCCCGAGCGGTCTTCGTCGACATCGACCCCCAGACCTACAACATCGACCCCGAGAAGATCGCCGAAGCGATCACCGAGCGGACAAAGGCCGTGATCCCCGTCCACCTCTACGGTCAAACGGCGGACATGGACGCGATCAACGCCCTGGCAAAGACGCACGGCTTCGCGGTCCTCGAAGACGCCGCACAGGCCATCGGCGCGGCCTACAAAGGCAAGCGCACGGGGACTCTCGGCGATGCCGCCGCGTTCAGCTTCTACCCCTCGAAGAACCTTGGAGGGTTCGGCGACGGCGGCCTCGTGACCACCGACGACCCGGAACTCGCCAAGCGCGTCGCACGACTGAGGGTGCATGGGATGGAGCCGAAATACCACCACCACGAGGTCGGATTCAACTCCCGGCTCGATGCCCTCCAGGCCGCGGTGCTTCGCGTCAAACTGCGTCACCTCGACGCCTGGACCGAAGGCCGTCGCGCGGCCGCCGGACGCTACAATGGCCTCTTCGAGGAACTGGGACCGCCAGGATTGGTAGGGCTGCCTTCAGAACAGTTTGATCATTATCATGTTTACAATCAATATGTGATACGGGTCGACCATTCTGTACGCGACGCGCTCCGTGCCCATCTCAACGCCAAAAGGGTCGGGACCGAGATCTACTACCCGATCCCGCTGCACCTGCAGACCTGTTTTGCCCCGCTCGGTTACAAGGCCGGCGATTTCCCCGTTTCCGAGGCCGCCGCACACGAGACCATCGCTTTGCCGATGTATCCCGAACTGACCGAGAACTCACAGCGTTACGTGGTCGAGACGATCGCCCAATTCTTGCGACAAGAAGGCCAAAAGAGTGGTAGCGGCGAGCGAGCGGCATAGATTCCTCCGGGAACGAAAGATCGGTCCGATCTTCCTGCTTGCAGGGAGACCGGACCGATCGCTGAGCGTTGGAGTGCAGTACCGGAGTTGAGCCGGGGGGCGAAGCTTCGACCTCAGGATGCCGTCACCTCAACCTCAACCTCAACCTCAACCTCAACCCCAACCTCCAATTCCTCGCCGTCGGCGGTGGGGCCGCGCTCGGGTCTCTGGATGGTGAAGTTACGGGCATCGTCATCGAACGCGAGGTCGAGCTGGCCCGGGTAACGCGCCCTGATATTGTAAACCCGGACGCGGATCACGTCGCCCGACTTGTGCTTGATCTCAACCCACTGGCCTTCTTTTCGTCGCAGAATCAGCATCGGAGCGTTCCTTCTTCCCAAAAGTGCGGATCATTTGGCGTTGAGTTTAAAGAAAGAGACGGGAGTCGGATTCCCGCAACCGGGAATCATGTTCGAGGCCGCTCAGGCCCGCGTCGGCACCGCGGCGTGCTTGTCCTTTTTTAGGAGGGACGCCCAGGAGTCCTGGATCATTTTCAGGCCCTCCTTATTGAGATAGCAGAGCCGAGATTTGGAGCAGCCCAGAGACTGGGCGGCCTCGGCCCGCGTCTTGCCGTTCATGTAAATTTCCCGGCACGCCGAGGCGTGTTTGGTGGGAAGTTTCCGCAGGCAACCTTCAACGAAGTCGTTGCCCTCGAATTCCTGGCCCACGGGGAGGTCGGGCTGGGTCATGAGGATGCGGCCATGATCTTCGGAGTCGTAACAAATCACCGTGATTTTCGGCGCGTTCTCGATGTCGGATTTCCAACCGGTTGTGATCAGACCGCGCAGAACGTCTCGCAAGGCGCCCCAGATCCGGTAGCGGGCGAAAGTGGGGAAATGGACATTCCGGGAGGGGTCAAAAGACTGGGCGGCCTGGACCAAGGCCAGGAGTGCGGCGGACTCAAATTCATCCTGCTGGGTCGGCCATGCTTTCTTGAGCGGCTTGGCCAGCGAACGGGCCATGGGCAGGTACTTCTTCGCCAGATCTTGCTGATCGTGAGTCAAGCGAGTCCGTTTCGATTCCCCCTTGGGTCGTCCCTTCGCCGTTCGCGGCGGAAGCGACGTCTCCGTCAAAGCGGCGACCGCGGTCTCTTGCTCATCCTTCGCGTTGTGAATCATGGTGTGCCTCGTTCAGAATTAAGTCGGAGCCAAGTTCTCGAAGGGCCTTAAGTACGGATTTTCCAAGGGGCCCGGGGCGCGAACGCCGCGGAGCGCGTCGAGTGCGGAGTGTTCCGCCAGGTTCTTGATCAGGCAGGAATCGCCGTCGAGTCTTGAACGTTCAGAAGTGCGCGGGCTTCAAGACGGTTTGCCCGCAGAAGAGTCAGGACGGCGGAGCGTCGATTGCGGAGGCGGAGGATTTGAGCATTGCCGAGATTCGGATTGCTTCCGACCGAGGCGAGATACTCCCGGACACGAACCACGTTGAGGCTGATCGACCGCAGGTTCTTCTGAAGCCGATCGTTGCTCTGATAAAGGTTGACCAGACGAACGAAGTGATTCGGCGATTCGGGAGCGGCCGCCGCGGCCTCGATCGCCGAGATTTCCGCGATCGCGGGAGACATCCCGATCACGGGAATTTCCGGTGCCATGATCATCGTCAGATTCTCCAAAGTCCCAGTCATCGGGTTGCGAGGTTGTGCGAACTAACCTTCGGGCAAGCGTCGCCCGGCCGACAGGGGCCCCCTCGCATGAACGACATCGTTCGTGGGAGTAATCCTGCCGTCATTAGAATATAGATCCTGTATACGGGATGTCAAACGGAAATGGCCTTTTTAAGTTGTTTTTGCTGAAGTTTTGTCCTAAAGTGGCCGACCTTACCTCATCTAACCGGGTCAGGCTCCCGAAAGAGGGAGAAAACCCGTCACACTCGGGGAACTGTGCGCATTGAGTGGAAATAAGAAGAATTTTTCATCAGTCCCGAAGATTCCGGATGCGCGGCCCGCGGAAGCGTCGGAAGCCGACCTTGACCCGGTGTGGGTGGAATCGATTCGTCGCAAGCTCACGGACTGGTATGTCGGCGCGTCCCGCGATCTCCCCTGGCGGCGCGACCGTGACCCGTACCGGATCCTCGTCTCGGAAACCATGCTCGTACAAACGACCGTGACCGCGGTAATCCCTTACTTCGAGCGATTTCTCGCGAGATTCCCCACGATCGATGCCCTGGCGGGGGCCGACGAACGGGACGTTCTCAAGGCGTGGGAGGGCCTGGGCTACTACCGAAGGGCCAGACAGCTTCATGCCGCGGCGAAGGCCGTCGTCGTTGAACACGGCGGGGTGGTCCCCGCCAACCCTGATGCGTTGCGTTCCCTTTCCGGTGTCGGGCGCTACATCACGGGGGCCATCCTCTCGTTCGCGTTCGACATCCCGGCGCCGATCGTCGAGGCGAACACTCAGCGAGTGCTGGCGCGATGGTTCGCCATTCGGTCCGACCTCAAAGCGTCGTCGACCCAAACGCGACTCTGGGAAGCCGCCGGAAGACTCGTCCCCCCGACCGGGGCCGGCGTATTCAATCAGGCATTCATGGAACTCGGGGCGCTCATCTGCACCCCCAAGTCGCCATCGTGCCTCGTCTGCCCGGTCGCGTCGGAATGTCGGGCGCGGGCCTTGGGGCTTCAAGACATTCTTCCGACCGTCGCCGCCAAGCCGCCGCCTTTACCCTCCGCGGAGGCCGCGGCCATTGTCGTCCGTAGTGGACGCGTCTTGATCGTCAGGCGAGGGCCTGCAAAACTCTGGGAAGGGTTCTGGGAGTTCCCGACCGTCCACGTCTCGGGCGCTGACCCCGCGGGTAGATCGTTTTCCGACGGCTCCATCGATCTAGCCTCGGGTGTCGAGCGACTGACCGGGGCCAGGGTTGCCGTAGGGCGTCTCGCGAGGACCATCCACTATAGTGTGACCAAACATCGAGTTCAGTTAGACGCCTATGAAGGCGAAGGGTTATCGGAGGCCTTGACTCCGGGTCGGGGCCTGGATGCCGCCGTCTGGGAGCGCCCCGAAAATTTATCGAACCACCCGTTCAGTTCGGCAGGTCGGAAACTGATCGACTGGGTTTTGTTGAATGTCGCCGAGACAGAGAGCGGTTAAACGGAGGTCCGTCCGAAACCGCCGTCAAGGCCCGCATGTCCGTCGTTCGCGAAACGTCTCGCGGCCTTGCTCGGTATTCGTCCATGCTCTAGAATGGGTAAGTTGCGGACGACGAGACCGCGGTGACGATTGACGGTCGTCGCTTGTTCTTCCTTCCCCATCATACGCGGGAAGAAACGCCCGTCGTTCGACGACGTGCCCTTCCTCATGATTCGGCCGGCCGGCAAGTCTTCTCTCTCGTTGCGACGCGATGACAGGGTTCGCTCCCCTCGAAAATGACATTCCGGAAGAAGACGAAAGGGATCTGGCATGCCATCAGGTAAGGACATCACGGGCGGCGGCTCGTCGGGCGGCGGGGGGAAGCGCGGCGGCGGCAACATGACCACCGGAGGCACCGGAGGTACAAAGAAGAACGCCTATTGCTCCTTCTGCCGCAAAAGCTACCGCGATGTCGGCCCCTTGGTGGAAGGTCCGGGAGACGTTTACATTTGCGGCGAGTGTATCGAACTCTGCCAGTCGATCCTCGACCAGGAAAGGCGTCGTCGCGGAGTTCCCAAGACCCTTTTCACCGACATCCCTACGCCCCGCGAAATCAAGGAACAGCTCGATTCCTACGTGATTGATCAGGATCGGGCCAAAAAAGTCCTCTCCGTCGCCGTTCACAACCATTACAAGCGGCTCGTTCATGCCGAGGACAGCGAGAGCGGGATCGAGCTCGACAAGTCAAACATCCTCTTGATCGGCCCGACGGGCTGTGGCAAGACCCTGCTCGCCAAGACGCTCGCCCGGATCCTCAACGTCCCGTTCGCGATCGGCGACGCGACCACGCTGACCGAGGCCGGGTACGTCGGCGAGGACGTCGAGAATATCCTCTTGAAGTTGCTCCACGCGGCCGACTTCGACCTCGAAGTCGCCCAGCGCGGCATCATCTACATCGACGAGATCGACAAGATCGGCAAGACGAACCACAACGTCTCGATCACGCGGGACGTCTCGGGCGAAGGGGTCCAACAGGCCCTTCTGAAGATGCTGGAAGGGACGATCGCCAACGTTCCGCCCCAAGGCGGTCGCAAGCATCCCGAACAGCAGTACATTCAGATGGACACGACGAACATCCTGTTCATCTGCGGCGGGACGTTCGTCGGGCTCGACAACCTGATCGCCCGGCGCGTCGGGCGCAAGACGATCGGCTTCGGGAGCCAGTCGCAGGACGAGCACGTGAGTGAGCTCGGCGAGCTACTCGACCGGGTCACATCCGACGACATCCTCGAATTCGGCATGATCCCGGAATTCGTCGGCCGTCTGCCGGTGATCTGCCCTTTGATGCCGCTCGACGTCGATGCCCTGGTCCAGATCATGACCGAGCCGCGTAACGCCCTGGTCAAGCAATACAGAAAGTTTTTCGAAATGGAAGGGGCAGACCTCGAATTCACCCCCGAGGCGCTCGTCGAAATCGCCAAGAGGGCGAAGACCAAGGACACTGGTGCCCGCGGCCTCAGATCGATCGTCGAGGACGTGATGCTCGACATCATGTACGAGCTCCCCGACAAGTCGGCCAAGGAAAAAGGCCGCTACGTGGTGACCCCCGAGATCGTCCGCAAGGAAAAAAGCATGTTCGATACCCCGCCATTGCCGTTGACCCCCACGACGAAGGCCGAGCGCAAGAAGGAAAGCGCCTGAGCAAGCCCTCGCGGAATCGGGAAGGAGACCGCATTGAGCACGATCGAACGTCCTGACCTGAAGACACCGCCTCTCAAGGCTGGTCAATTGCTCGATCAGCCGACATTTCAGATCCGGTATTCGGCCATGCCGAAGGGAACTTGGGCCGAACTCGTGGCGGGTCGGGTTTACATGCCGTCACCCTTGTTCGATGATCACGGCGGAACGGGTGACATCGTCTCTTATTGGCTGGGTCACTATCGGCGATTCACTCCGGGCCTCCGTTGCTCGTCCAATGTCTCGACGATTCTCAAGGCTAAGAATGAAGTTCAACCCGACCATCAGTTACGAATCCGGAGCGAGCTTGGAGGTAAAGCCCGGGTCGTCGAAGGCTATGTCGTCGGCCCCCCGGAATTAATCGTTGAAGTCGCCCGATCGAGTCGCAACTACGATCTCGGGTCGAAGAAGTTAGACTACGAATCCGCCGGTGTGATGGAATACATCGTCGTGGAGCGCGATCCTGATCGTTTCCAATGGTTCATCCGGCAAGCCGGACACTACGAAACCTTGAACCCGGGTCGTGACGGGCTGTTTCGGTCCGATGTGTTCCCGGGGCTCTGGCTCAATCCTCGGGCTCTCTTTGACGAGGATCTCGAAGCCATCGCCAAAGGGGTTGACCTTGGTCTGGCCACGCCTGAACATTGCACGTTTGTCGAGTTGTTGAATCGACGGGTTTGAGGCTCATGAAGCGAGGAATCGACGCTTCAAGACGCGAACGGATGCCGTGAGGAGGCGCCCCGCGACGGCTTCGTGAGGGAGGCCGAGATGAGCACGATCGAACGCCGAGAACCCCGGATCTTGCCGCCGCTCGTCGAAGGCCAGCGTCTCGACCGCGCCACGTTTCATGAGCGCTATGAGGCGATGCCCCCAGAGACGCGGGCCGAGTTGGTCGGGGGG
>JAYUFP010000181.1:0-2302 GCA_043738665.1 Isosphaeraceae bacterium | reverse complement strand
GGCGAGCACATCGCCTGAGGTCGGGTCGTCGGAATTCGATGACGTCGATGTGTTGATGGGAGGCGATGGCCCTCCGCGTGGAAAATGCGCGCAGGTGTAGGCTCGGAAGGCAAACAGCGGTAACTTATCCCTTTATTTTTGAATCTTGATCCGTTCAAGTGCCGCCTCGGCCTGCTTGCGGACTTCATCCTTGGGGTCGGACCGCAATCGTTCGAGCGCGGGAATGGCGTCCTTGGCGGCGGGGCCGGAGAGTTTCAGGAACTTGATCGCCAGCAAGCGGACGGCCTCTTGATCATGTCTAAGTTGCTCGATCAGTTCCGGGACGGCGCGGGCATCCGGCGCCGTGGCGTCGAAGGGGCGGAGCAATCGTTCGGCCGACTTGAGGGTCTCTTTCGACCCTGCCAGGAGGATGATGTCCGGGACGAGGATCGACCCCTCGGGACCGAGCCGCTGGATCGCTCTCGACGCCGCGCGGCGGACTTCCTGTTTCTCGTCGCGGAGGGCCTTGGCGAGATAAGGTTTCAGGGTCGGAGCGTCGAGTTCCAGGGAGCCGAGGGCGGAAGTCGCGGCCTCCCGGATTTCGGGCTGTTCGGCCTTCAAAAGCGAGGCGAGCCGGGCGAAGGCGGGTTGAGCCGGCTTTCCGAGCTTGCCGAGGGTTTGCGCGGCCATCCGCCGGATCTTGGGCGACGGGTCGTCCAGCAAAGCGGCGAGCGCCGGGACGCCTCCGGAGGCCGCCTGGCCGTGACTTCCGATCATTTCCACCGCGGCGAGACGGACCTCGGGGTCGCTGCTCTCCAGCTTCCCGATCACGTCGGGAAGCGCCTTGCGGCCGAGAGGCCCGAGGGAGTGGACGGCGTCGATCGCCTGGCGTTGCACTCGGGCATCGGAGTCGGCAAGGCGGGCGATCAGGTCGTCGATGAGGCGGTCGTCGTGGGGCGCGGCTTGTGAAAGGATGTCGATGGCCTTGGCCCGAATCCGCGCGGAGGGGTCCATCAGCATTCCCCGGACCTCCGCCACGGCGTCGTCGGCGCGCGGCCCGAGCGTGCCGATGGCGTTGAGGAACGACTCGCGGACCTCGGCGTCGGGGTCTTTTAATCCCAAGGTGAGCTTCCGTGAGGCACCCGGGGCGAGGGGCCGCATCTGCCCCAGTGCGAGCGCGGCCCCTCTGCGGACGCGGGGGTTCGAGTCATCCACCGCGCGCATGAGCGGCCCGACGGCGGGCCGGCCGAGCAGGGCCAGGGCCTCGGCGATCGGGTCGATGCGACTCTTCTCGAGTCGTAAAGCGTTCAACAATCGGGGGGCCGCTTCGGGTCCGATCTTGCGGAGCAGGAAGGCCGCCTGTCGCGAAACGGCCTCGTTATCTGAAGTGAGAAGCGATTCGAGTTCGTCCGCCGTCGCGATGAGCAACGACCGTCGTCCGATCAACAAATCGAGATTGGCCAGTCGGACATTTTCGTCCTCGTGGCGGAGGTTCTCCTTGACGATCGGCAGCGCGACGTCGTCGGGCAACCCGAGTTTCGCCAGGGATTTCAAGGCCGCGGAACGGACCTCGGGCGTGGAGTCGTTCGCCCCTTTGAGGACGGCCGCGACGACCTGGCTTTTCGGCCCGGCGATCAGCCCGAGGCTCGCGATCGCGCTCGCCCGGACGGTGGGATCGGCTTGCGAGCATGCGACGATCAAGGGCTCGACCGCGGCGGGACCGATTCTCCCGAGCGCGACCGAGGCCTCCCGCCTGAGCCGTTCGTTCTTGTCACCCAGCAGGGCGACGAGGTCGGGAACGGCGGCCTCGGCATCGGGGCCGATGCGACCGAGGCTCATGGCGGCTTCCGCGCGGACGCTGGGCTTCCGCTCCTTCAGGATTCCGCGAAGGCCGTCCACGGCCGGCTTGCCGACCGCCGCGAGCGCCAGGGCGGAGCGGTAGTCCTGGTGCGACGCTTCGAGCCCCTGGCCGCCGATGTCGGTTTTCAGCGTGTGAATCAGGGCGGCGACGGCGGGTTCCGCGTCGTGCCCCAGCGCCGTGATCGCGTCGAGAACGGCCAGCCGGACCTGACCGTCTTTTTCCTTCATCAGGAGGTCGATCAGGACGGGCAACGCCTTCCGCCGGGCGTCGCGACTGGACGCCCGCACCGTGTTCGCCGAGGCCCGGCGGATGTCCACGTCATCGGACCGCAGGTCTTCGATCGCGGGGTCAGGGGAGGGTTTGTCCCGAGCCAAGGACCGGCCTGCGAACGGTCCGGCGATGGCCGCCGCCAGGAGCGCCGCGTTCAGGAGACGAATCCACACAACGTGACTCCTTCAAGGC
>JAYUFP010000180.1:0-7189 GCA_043738665.1 Isosphaeraceae bacterium | reverse complement strand
CCGCCGGTTTTCTCGCATCGGTCATCGGCCATTGGTCATCCGCCATCGTTTTTCTCCGGGAAACTTCCCGGACAGACTCTCAATCCCTTCACGCGGCTTGCGGGCCGGGTCCGGGCCGAATAGGATTCGATTTCCGCAAGCGTCCCCAGCGTGAACCCATCGCGACCTGAGTGTGTCGATCCCCGGGAGGTCGAACTGTGAGCATGCGTCGTTTCGTCGGCATCGCCGTGTCCCTCGTGCTCTCCGTCATGGCGGTCATGCCGGCCAGTGCTCAGAAGAAAGCCCCGAACGGGTCGAAGATTCTCCTCCTGAGCGGAGGCGCGAGGCAACACCACGGCTACCGCGAACAGGCATTGTACCTGGCGGGGGCTCTGGAAGACACCGGCCGTTATGAAGTCACGGTCGTCGAAGACGCCGCCATTTTGCTCACCCCGGCCATGGCCAAGTACGACATCCTGATCGTGAACGCCGACCGCCGCGACCCCGAGTTCAAGTTTAACACGGACCAGCAGCAGGCCCTCCTCGACTGGGTCAAGGCCGGACACGGCTACGTCTCGATCCATGGCGCGGACAACGCCGCACCCGACTGGCTTCCCGAATGGCGGGAGATGCTCGGCGGAGTCTTTTCCCACGTCGGTTTGCCGGATAGCAAGACGAAGAAAGGCAAGTTCACGATCAAGATCATCGACACGACAAGCCCAATCACCAAGGGGTTGAGCGACTTTGAGTTAAGTGATGAGCTCTATTTTAACCTTCAGATGAAGCCGGGAGTCGAGCCCCTCGCCACCACGGCTCATGACGGCGGCACCTGGCCCGTCGCCTGGACCCGTGTCCACGGTAAGGGGCGCGTCTTTCACACGCCGCTGGGACACCGGGACTTCGGACCCGGCAAGGACGATCCGCTCAAGCATCCGGGCCTGAGTAAGCTTGTGATTCAAGGCATCGACTGGGTCGCGGCGGGGAAGAATTCCGGGTCAGGTGGGAATTAACCCGATCGGATTCAACGCTGCGACAGGTCGCTCCTCACCTGGCGACTACGAACTCGGACGTCACGATGACCTTGGCCGCGGCGGTATGACCAAGCGCCACGGTTCGGTCGCGGATACGGAAGACGAGGGCGCCGGCTTCCGGGCGATTCTCGACGAGTTCACCTCCGGCCTTGAGGTCGAGTCCGCACTCGGTGAGATAGCGCAAGAAAGCGGGATCCTGATCGACCACGCGCACGACGCGGAATGGCCGGCCGGGCGGGAGCGTGGAAAGTGGAATGCCCTCAGTCTCGGCGAGGGAGCCGTCGGCGGTCGGGATGGGGTCGCCGTGGGGGTCGACGGCGGGGTGGCCGAGATAGGCGTCGATCCGGTCGATGAGGCGTTCGGAGGCCGCGTGTTCCATGTGCTCGGCCTCCTCGTGAACTTCGTCCCACGACATGTTCAAAGTCTGGACGAGGAACAGTTCGAGCAGCCTGTGCCTGCGGATGACTTTCATGGCGAGCTGACGGCCCGAAGGAGTGAGCCGTGCCCCCTCATAAGGCGTGTAAGTCGCCAGACTCGCTTCGGAGAGCGTTTTAAGCATTCCGGTGACGGTCCCCGGCGAAACGTTGAGCGCGGCCGCGAGTTGACCGGTGCCGACGCGGTCGCCGTCCGGGTCGCGGCCGCCGATGAGGGCGATCGCCTTCACGTAGTTTTCGACCGTCAGACTCGCCACGCGTCGCCTCGAATCGGTGGGGGATTCCTTCGGCCGGACCCATCCGGGCCTGCAATTTTACGCCAGGGAGCGGCCGAAGGCAAAAATCCCTTACTCATCCCCATCGGGCTCGTCCTCAGGTTCGATGTAATCGTCCGAGGAAGGTCCCGGAGGCGGCCCGATCCGATCGCCCATTCGTAGCCAGACCGCCTTCAAATAGGCCCCTTCCAGGGCATCGAGTCCGACCGGGTGATCGGGAGACGCGCCGTTGACCGCGAGCACCTGCGCCGACCGGCCGGCTTTTCGTGCCGCCGCCCGCAGGAGAATCAAGAACTCTTCGGGAGGGAGCAGTCCCGAGCACGAGCAGGTCAGCAGGATGCCCCCAGGCTCGACGAGTCCCATCGCCAGAACGTTCAGGTCGAAATACTTGCGCTTTCCCGACGAGATGTCGAGGCGAGTGGGAATGAGTTTAGGAGGGTCGAGAACGAGGACGCCGTAAGTCTTTTGATTCGCGATCATCTGGCGCATGTAGCCGAAGGCGTCGGCGTGGACGAGCGTCGGCCGGACCTGATTGGCGTTCGCGTTCTCGCGTGCCATCGCGATCGCTTTTTCGTCGAGGTCGACGCAAGTCACCTCACGGGCCTTGCCTTTGACAAGCGCGTAAACACCGAAACCGCCGGTATAGCAGCAGACGTCGAGCACCGAACGCCCCTCACAGAAACCGGCAAGCTTCAGGCGGTTTTCCCGCTGATCACAGAAGAAGCCGGTCTTGTGACTCCCCTCGAATTGGATGCGGAAACGAACCCCGTTCTCGTTGATGGTCACTCTCGGCGGAAGCCCTTCGCTGTAAACCGGACGGCCGCTGAAGTCTTCGGCGAGGGCGATGCGTTCGTCCACATGTACGCGAAAGTGCTTCGTGCCGGCTGCGTCGCCGAGGATTTCGAGGATCGGGCCGATCCGCTGGTACATCCCCAGGCTGAAGATCTCGACCGAGAGGACGTCGTCGTAGCGGTCGACGATCAAGCCGGAGAGGCCGTCCCCTTCGGCGTGGACGACTCGATACGCGTTCGACACCGCGTCGAGCCCGAGCATCGTTCGACGAAGGGCGACGGCCCGGCCGATCCGCTCTTTCCAAAATTCGAGCCCGGGAGTCGTTACGCCCGGGGCGATCATCCGTACGGTGATCTGGGAACGACTGTTCCAGAGTCCGAAACCGAGCGGGATGTTGTCGCGGTCAACCACCCGGACGAGATCCCCGTCGCCCGGCCTTGCGGGTCCGGTCGGGCCAATGACCATTTTTCTGTACACGAACGGACGGTCACCCGCGGCGCGAACCGCGACGATCGGCAGGTCGCGTTGCGGTTCAAGCGAGCGGTCGGGAAGGGGGTTCGGCGGCGGGGTCAAGCCCGCGGGCGGTCGGGGAAGACGGGACATCCATCAGACTCGGAGAGGTATCGCGTTCGGGGAGAGGACGGGTTCAAATCTCGTCGTCGTCGGACGATTCGTCAAAGTCTTGATCGTCGTCGTCAGCGCCGACGGTCTCGTGTTTGAGAAGCCGACGGAGCCGGACGAGGAGCGCAGTCGAATAGCGTTCGACGGCGAGTTGCTTGGTCATCACGGGCACAGTGACCGCGTCGAAAGGGATCGCGGCCAGGATCTTGTGGGCCTGCGTGAGGCTCTGCCATCCGGTCTTGAGGACGTGACTGGTCGCGTTCGGGTCACCTTTGCCCAGTCGGAGAACCTGACGGGCTTTCTTAAGCCCAGCCTGCGCCTGCTGAAGGTTTCGGAGGGCCGTCCCTGCGCTCATTTCGGGCATCGGTCGTGTGATCCTTGAGGAGAGAGAGCGGGGCCGTCCTTCGGCGCATCGGGCTCGGGAAAAATGAAATCTTCGACGTTTGAATCCAAATCGTTATGATAGGGTTTCACAGGCCGAGGTTCAACCGTACCCCGGAATCCGTTCGATGAGTGAACCGCCGATGACCGAGACCGAGGACGCCGTCGAAGAGCCGACCGTCACGACGCGGACCGAACCGCGCTCCAAGACCGCGGTCGAAACGCGGACGAAGAAGCTGCCGCCCTATAACGTGATCATCCTGAACGACGAGGAACACACGTACGATTACGTGATCGAGCTTCTGACCAAGCTATTCGCCCACCCCCTCGCCACGGCCATGGAGCTGACGACCCGGATTGACAAGACGGGGCGAGCGGTCGTCTACACGACCCACAAGGAAAAAGCCGAGTTGAAGCGCGACCAGGTTCTCGCGTACGGGGCCGATCCGCGGATGGATGTCTCACGCGGTCCGCTGGCCTGCTACATCGAGCCTGCACCGGGTGATTGAGCGGTCCCGCCCCCTCAACCTTTTGAAGCCCTGAATCTCTCTTCCTCGAGTGCGGCGAATAATCCTTCTGAGAAATGGGGATAGTTCAACCGGAGGCCGAGTTCCTCTTTGATCCGTCGGTTTGAGATCCGCTTGTTCGATTCCTCGCGAGCGAGACTTCCGGTTCCGGGTTCCGGCGCGACGAATTTTGGCGGCGGGGCACCCAAAAGCAAGGCCGTCTCCTCGTACCACCTCTGCCGCTCGACGGGATTGTCGTCGCTCGCATGGTAGATCCTACCCGACGCTCCCCAGTCCAGCACGGCGATCGTCGCGATCGCGGCGTCCAGGATATGAATGAGATTGAGAAACCTGAGCGGATCTCCCGCGATCGGTTCGCCCTTTTCCAGGGCCGTACGACGAATGATTCGCCCGGGTCCGTAAAGGCCCGAAAACCGGATCACGGAGAAATCAGATCCGAATCGCACACTGGACGCGGCGACCAAACCCTCGGCTTCGAGGACGACCTTTCCCGACTGGGTCGTCGGCTCGGGCGGCGTTTCTTCATCAACCCAGCCGCCGTCGTTGCGTCCATAGACTCCCGTGGAACTGGCGTAGACGATTCGCTTTGTCCTGCCCTTCAGCGCGGTCAGTGCATGGCCGAGTCCGCCGAGATAAACCGTGGAAAACGGTATCCGTGCCGAGCGATCGAATCCAACGCAGTAAAGAACCCGGTCGACCTTCGGTAGCGAGACGAGCGAGGTTGGATCGAGGACATCAGCAATCAGCGGAGTGATCCCGAGAGCCGCCAGTTCGGGTTTTCGTTCCACATGTCTCGTGGTTCCGAAAACATTTTCGTGTCGCTTCGCGAGAATCTCACCGACCCGCCGCCCAAGGTAGCCGCAGCCGACGATCAGGGTCGACATTTCAACCCCCCTCGAAATCGGCGATTGACCGTGTGTCGGGAGCGGCTTCAGGGCAGCCGTCGTCCAGATAGTTCTGAAGCAAGATCCGCGCGGCCAGCATATCGATCAGTCCCTTACGCTTACTTCGCTTCAGGCCTGCGGCGATCATACTTTCCTCGGCGTCGACGGTCGTGTAACGCTCGTCGTAATAAACGACCGGAACCCCCGTTGCCGCGCTTAACCACTCTCCCCACGTCCTCGCCAGCGAGGCCGAGGAGCCTTCGCGGCCGTTGAGATGGACGGGCATTCCGATGACGACCCGCTCAATCTCGTTTTCTTCGATCAGCGTTCGATAATGCTTCGCATCCTGTGTCGGGTCGCGACGGTCGTAGACCTCCAGCGGCGAGGCGATCGACCGCCGAGGGTCGCTGACCGCCGCGCCGACTCGTCTGGTGCCGAAATCGATTCCAAGGATGCGACCCATCGACACCTTACAGATAAGAGCCGAGCCCCGCTCCGTTCAGGCCCTCGACGAGTGCCTTGAGTTTATCGAGCTGATCCTTGCGGGCGACGAGGGTTGCCCCTCCGGATTGCACGATGACGACGTCGTCGAGCCCGAGTGTGGCGACGAGGCGGCCTTCGTCGGAGACGATGATCGAATTCGTCGTTTCGACGGCGAAAACCGGCCCCTGGACCGTGTTCCCATTGGCGTCAGGGGTCAACAGCGCTGTCAGAGCGCGCCAGTCCCCGACGTCGTTCCATTCGTAGACGACTTCGAGGACGCGGACGTTGTCTGCCTTCTCCATCACAGCCTTGTCGATCGGGACTTTTTCCATGAGCGGGAATTCTTTTGCGATGACTTCGGATTCGGAAGGAGTTCCCAGCGCGACGCCGATCCGTTCCAAGGCCGCGGCGATCGCGGGCTTTTCCTTTTTCAATGCGTCGAGAATGGCCCGTGCTCGCCAGAGGAAGATTCCCGAGTTCCAGGCGAATTTCGGGTCGGCAAGAAACTTCTCGGCGGTCGCCTTGTCGGGCTTTTCGCGGAACTGCAAGACACGGTTCAGTGCGATCCCTTGCGGATTTCCCAGCGATTCGCCGCGTTCGATGTAGCCGTAGCCAGTCTCGGCATGGGTCGGCTTGATCCCGAAGGTGACGAACGCGGCGGGGTCGGCGTCGATCACTCCGAGCGCCGCCTTGACCGTCTTCAGGAAGGTCTCGACGGGACGGATCACATGATCGGCGGGCATCACGATCATGGTCCCTTCGGGGTCGTTCTTGGCGACGATCGTCGCGGCCAGACCGACGCAAGGAGCCGTGTCTCGCGGGCAGGGCTCGGCCACGACGTTGCGGTGCGGGAGGTCGCGCAACTGACCGCGCACGGCATCGGCCTGATCGGCTCCAGTGATGATCAGGGTGTGCTCCGGAGCGACCATCGGCGCGATTCGCGCGACGGTTTGCTGGAGCATCGTCGCTTCACCGTAAAGGTTCAGCAACTGCTTGGGGCGGTTGCGCCGGCTCTTGGGCCAGAAGCGGGTTCCGCTGCCACCGGCCATCACGACGGCGTGAAGCATGATCGGTCGTCACTCCATTGGACTTCCAGGCGGAGGGAGATTGCCACGTTCAAGGGGCAAGATATAACGGACCGTCCACCACCAGGCCGGGTTCCAGTCGCGACTTCAACTGGGTCGAGTCGAGCGCGTATCGGGGGCTGATTTCGAGCCCGAAGGGAACCGAACCGTCGGCGTTCCTCGTGACCTTCGCGCCCGCGATTTCGAGCCAGTCGGCAAAGAGCTCGCTCATTCGTTTGCGGACCGATTCAGGGGAATCCGATCCGGTCGCGTTCTTCAAAGGCTCGAATTCCAGGCTCCGGTCGGTCTCGACGAGGGACCACTTCTCGGCCAGCGGCAAGGCGTCAAAAATGAAACGTTCGAATTTGATCGCGTTCGGTTCGGCCAGTGTGACCGTTTCTCCCGCGTCGTTCAGGTAGGGCACTTTTTTGACGGCGCGGTGGAACGGCAAGAGCGAAGCGTTTGCGAGTCGTTCGACGAATTCCCTTTCGAGAGTGTGGACGGCGATGCTTCCGGCCCAGAGTTCGAGACGGCCGTCGGGCTCGCGACGTTCCGCCAGGTCTGAGGGAAGGTCGGAGTATTCGATGACCTGGGTCGCGCCGTCTTTCTGGACGACGACGCCGAGCTTCTCGTCGGGGAAGAGTTTTTCAACGACTTTGAAGGACATCTCGGCCTCGGCCGCGCGATGATGTCCGAGTAAGACGGGGTCGGCGATTTT
>JAYUFP010000179.1:0-2305 GCA_043738665.1 Isosphaeraceae bacterium | reverse complement strand
TTGACGAAAGCATCGAGGTCATCACCGGTTGGGGCGGGTTTCAAAGTCTTCGTGGCGATCTCTTTGATGATATCGTCGACCTTCGCCTCCCCCGGCTTATCCGAGTTGCTCCAGACAAAGCGGATTTTCTGTTTTGTCTTCTTTGGGATCAGCTCCTTGGCGCGGGTGATGAGCATGTCGTTAGTCTTTCCCCCGGCGTCCACCTTGACGATCGAGAGCCCGAGCGGCAACTTGCCGGTGAGGATCTCCAGCGACCACTCCTGGCCGCTGACATCCGCGGTCAGCGACGGAAGGTCGCCGATCTTGAGCGACACGGCGGGTTTCTCACCACAGGCCGCCGGTTTGAACGTCCCGACGAACTTGGTCGTGGTCTTCAAGTCTCCCTCGGCGACGTTCACGACGATGTCGTGCATCGGCGCGGTGAAAACGACATCCTCATCGGCCCTCGCCGCGGGAAGCATCGCGAGACAGAGCAACCAGGCTGCAACCCACCTCATCGGCATCTCCGGGTGAAACGGTTCGGCACACATGAGTATCGGCCCGCCGGCGCACCGCGGCACGGGCCACGCAAAATACGTTCCAAGAGGGCCGGCGGATTTGTTCAAGGGCCGGCGATGACGGACGCCGACTTGACCTTGATCGTGACACCGCGGGGGACGGCGTCCTTGACGACCGTCGATCGTTTGACGACCGGCACAAGGGTTAGTTTGGTCTTATTATCACCACGGCCGAGGCTCGAGGCCGCCTTGGTGGCCACAGGGAGGATAAAGTTCCGGATGCCGTGGGGGTCCTGGCCCTTCGGCTGGTCGTGCCCGTCCATGTTTCCCTCGCCGGCACCGACGACAAAGATCGTTCCGGCGTAATGGGGGTCGTCGAGCGAGGTGTTAACGTCGGCGTCGGCCTTATCGATGAAGACCCTGAGGCGCAAAGTCAACTCGTGGGGAAGCTCGACTCCGCGGACCTGGACCTCGTCCCCCTGGTAGGGGCCGGCGGCATCGGCCACCGCGCGCGCGGGGCGGTGGACCTCGGCGTCAACCGTCATCGGCGGCCCAAGGGGGTCGAACTCGATCTTCGGCGGCTGAGGCTTCGCGACCGCCTCCGGCACGGGTCTGTGACAGGGGTCATACACGACATTAACCTTCGCGCTGTCGATCAAGTCGGAAGTTTTGGCGCTGACGGCCGAGCCGTCCGGGGCGAAGAAGTTGAACCACTGATCGGTCCAGGCGGGCTGGGTCGGGTTCATGTGCGAGGGGGTGGCCTTGGTTGAGAGCCAGACGTTCCAGAGTCGGTCGACGTTTGCGTGGTGTGCGAAGAAAAGGATGTCCCGGGCGGCGGTTGAGAAGCTCCCCATGTCGCCCCCGACCCACGAGTGCATCGCGTTGTGCGGACCCGCTTCGAGCAGCCCCTGGAAGCCTGTACTCCCCTGGTTCCGGTCGGGCGAGCCGCCGAAGCTGGTCCCGCCCTCGGGGCCGGTCGTGAAATTGGGGCGGGTGAGGATGTAGCTGATGGACTCCGGCCGGATCACATTATACGTTTCGGGGTCGCTCGTCGGCGTGACCACGCTCGTGGCCGAGATGTCGCGATTCCGGTCGTGGAGCGGGCTGCCCGTGTCGAAGAAGGGCGGGGGGACGTACGGGTTGGTCGTCCAATCCCAGTACGGCAGCGCGAACGACGGATCATCAATCAGGTGCCCGAGGATGCTCTCATAAAAATAGAGGTAAGCCCGGTGCCACGGCAGGAAATGCCAGCCGAAATGGACCAGAAGGTAGTTGCCGGACCGATCCGAGCAGTGCTTCAGATGCATATTCGCCTGGTTGCACCAGTTCAGCGGGTCGGCGGGGTTGCTCATCAGGTCTTTCAGCTTCCCGACAGCCCGAGTGAGCTTGGCCAGATCGGCGGAATTCGCGGCGACCTCGTGCAGGCACTTGCGCCGCCTCGTCGGCGCGTGGGCCGAAAAGTTGTAAGGTTTGGCAGGGACTTCCGGCCGGGACAGAGGCACGGGCGCTGCGCAGGATACCTGCCCCGGGGCACTGACCGGCCAGAGGCCACACGCTGTCAAGCCGCCCGCGATCATCCCGGTAGTCCCGAGGAACGCCCTGCGCGACCCGCCGCTTCCGATTTTCTCGTACATCGCACCCTCCTCCGCTCCGCCGGACAATCTTGGAGTCGGTTTCTTAGGGAAAGACGTCTCACCCACTAACTCTTGGCGACCCCGTTGGGTTCCGGGAGTCACGCACCTTGACGTTACCGACAAAAGTCCGATCGGTAATTTCGGTCGAATAGGTAAAAGGCGATGTATTTCTTA
>JAYUFP010000178.1:0-2305 GCA_043738665.1 Isosphaeraceae bacterium | reverse complement strand
ATGAAGTCGTGATCGGCGGACAGCCGGCCGCGCTCGAACGACTGGTCAAGGCCGTCGGCGGAGCGTTCCTGTCGCTCCCGGTCGTCAGCACCGTGCATTGCGAAATCGCGCGGGAAGTGGAAGACGCCTATCGAGCCCTCCACACTTTGAAAACGACACCGCCGCCGGGCCTTCGATTCTACAGCGCGGGGTGGGGAAAGCCTTACGTCCCGGACCGCGAGACGGCGGCCGAGGCGATCGTGGCGCAGGCGTTGACCACGGTCGATTTCCCCGCCGTCATCGAGCGTGCCTATGGCGACGGAGTCCGGATCTTCATCGAAGCCGGGCCGGGTGCGTCGTGCTCCCGCTCGATCCGGATGATCCTCGGCGACCGCCCGCACCTGGCTCGCTCCGCGTGCTTGCCTGACGTGGATGCCGTGGCGAATGTTCTCGAATTGCTCGCGAATCTCATCAGGGAACGTGTACCCGTCGATCTTTCAACGCTCTACGGACGAAAATCCAGCGCCGCGGCCCTGAATCCTGCAATCGCGAACACGGGCCGCCAAGTCACCGTCCCCGTTCGCGTCAGACCTTTTGTCCCTCCGCCGCTGCCGGCGACGTTCCGAGAAAGCATCTTGGAATCGCATGTCGAAACTTCCATCCCGGATTCCGCCTTCGAGGCCCTGCCGACCGTGACTACCGCGCATTACGAACCGGCGCACTCCGCCAACGGCGATTCCCCCGACGGCCACCTCCCCGATTTCAATGCAACGCCGTCCGACCCGCTGACGCGGCAGCTCGCCGCCACGGGACAGAGTCTCGGTCACGCCCACGAAACCTACCTGCGCGTTTCCGATGAACTCTCGCAGACCCTATCAAACCACCTGTCGTTCCAGATGGCGCTGATCGACGCGCTGATGGTGGCCCCGGCGGGTTCGATCGCCGCGGTCGAGCCGGCCCCGACAGGACCGCCGCCCGCGCTCGATTGCGAGCAGTGCATGGAGTTCGCGGTCGGATCGATCGGCAGGGTCCTCGGCCCGGAATTCGCGCCTGTGGACGCCTACCCGACCCGCGTCAGGCTCCCCGACGAACCCCTGATGTTGGTGGACCGCATTCTTTCGATCGAAGGCGAGGCCCGGTCGATGACGTCCGGGCGAGTCGTCACCGAACACGACGTCTTGCCTGGTGGATGGTATCTCGACGGGGGTCGAATTCCCACATGCATCGCCGTCGAATCGGGCCAGGCCGACCTGTTTCTCTCAAGCTACCTCGGCATCGACTTCATCACCAAAGGGAAGGCCGTCTACCGCCTCCTCGACGCCACGGTGGTTTTCCACGGCGAGCTTCCGCGGCCCGGCGACGTGATCCATTACGACATTCACATCGATAAGTTCTTCCGACAAGGGGAGACATACCTCTTCCGGTTCCGCTTCGAGGCGACGGTCGACGGTGTTCCGCTGATGTCGATGAAAGACGGCTGTGCGGGGTTCTTCAGCGCACACGAACTCGCCGCGGGGAAGGGGATCGTCCACACCGCGCTGGACCTCCGCCGGATCCCCGGGAAACGTCCCATCGACTGGCGGGAACTCGTGCCGTTGGCCGTCGAATCGTACGACGACTCCCGGATCGACGCACTCCGCCGCGGCGATCTCGCGGCGGCATTCGGGCCGGCGTTTGAAGGGCTCGATGTTGCCGAGCCTCTCGTGCTTCCGGGCGGGTTGATGACCCTGCTCAATCGCGTCTCACGGCTCGACCCGAAGGGCGGGCGCTACGGCCTCGGCTTGATCCGCGGAGAGCTCGACGTCACGCCGGACGCCTGGTTCCTCATCTGCCACTTCGTCGATGACCAGGTGATGCCGGGCACACTGATGTACGAGTGTTGCCTGCACACCTTACGCGTTTACCTGATGCGGATAGGTTGGGTCACGGGCGGCGAAGGGGTTTTCCACGGGCCGGTTCCCGGCGTTTCGAGCAAGCTGAAATGCCGGGGCCAGGTGACCGCTTCGACGAAATCGGCCGTCTTCGAGATCTCGATCAAGGAACTCGGCTACGGCCCCGAACCTTACGCCATCGCCGACGCCCTGATGTACGCCGACGGCCGACCCGTCGTGGAAGTGATCGACATGTCGATCCGACTCGTCGGGACGGACAGGGAGACGGTCGAACGTCCCTGGTTCGATCGAAGCGAGTCAACCGAACACGAAGAACCCCTTTACGGCCCCGACAAGATCCTCGCGTTCGCCGAAGGGAAGCCCTCCGAAGCGTTCGGCGACCGCTACAAACCCTTCGATTCGGGCCGGGTCATCGCGCGCCTTCCGCGTGCCCC
>JAYUFP010000177.1:0-2306 GCA_043738665.1 Isosphaeraceae bacterium | reverse complement strand
TCGTCTCCGACGACCTTGCCTTCGAGACGAACTGCGCCGCGTCGTTTCCCGGTTTCGACCGCGAGAAGAAGGCGTTCTGGCGGTTGCAGGCCGCCGTGGGACGGACCCTGTTTCGGGCGGCCGCCGATGTCCCCCGTCTCCCCGTCCGTTCGTTGCGGGATCTGATGGTGGACGTCCGTGTGCTGGGGGTGAAGGGAATCCTCGCGGGGGCAACCTCCTTGCTCACGGTCCGCGACGTCCTCGTCCTCCTCGGGCTCGATCAGGACGTTCCGTTCCGATCCTTGATCGCGATGCTTCTGCAGGACACCGCCCAGGCAGGCCCGGAGAGCGTACCCTTCGCGAATGCCTCGGCGTGTCTTCAGGCCTACCGGATGGGGATGAGCCGACCACGGGGTGGGATGAAGTCGTTCGTCGACGCGATCGGCCAGAGCTTCGCGGCGCTCGGAGGCGATCTTCGAACCGGCACTTTAGTCGACCGCATCGAGCGGGAGGCGGACGGCGGCTTTTCCGTGGTCACGCGACGGCAACGGACGCTGCGGACGCGGCAGGTCGCGCTGAACCTCCCTCTTGATCTCGCGGCGGGCCTGCTTGGGCGGAGCCTCGACGGTCGACTCGGCCGGAAGGAACGGCAGGCGCGCGCCGCGTGGAGCGCGTTCACGGGCTATCTCGCGATCGATCGCGCCGCGGTCCCCGACGATTCTCCGCTTTTCCACCAGGTTTTACAGAACTACGACCGCCCGATTCATGATGGTAATAATGTCCTGATCTCGCTTTCACCCGCGGACGACGAAGGTTACGGGCCGAGCGGGATTCGGATCGCGACGATGTCGACGCACACCAGGCCTTCCGAGTGGTTCGGGCGGGAACGAAAATACGACGGAGAAAAAAAGGCGGAGTACATCGCGCGAATGCTCGCGGCTTTGCGAAAGGCGCTTCCGGAAGCCCCAGATCGGCTCTTGCATGCCGAGTTCGCCACTCCGAAGAGCTTCCTGCGTTATACGAGGAGGCGGGAAGGGGCGGTCGGCGGGCCTCCGGTCTCGCGTCGCAACAGCAACTTTCTCGCGGTGGGATCGGACGTGTTCGGGCCGGGGGTCTGGGTCGTCGGCGACTCGGTTTTCCCGGGGCAGGGAACCATGGCGGTCGTCCTCTCGGCGATCCGCGTCGTCGAGCGGATCACGGGAACGTCCTGGCGCGTGATGAGGTCACACGGCGGGGCGGCTGATCGGGTGATGGTGCTCGCCGAAGATGTCGAGGTTTCCCGCTCGAATCGATAAGATACGTTCAGGCCCGCGGATCCGGAGATCGCCATGCTCGACGCCCTGGTCGTCGCTCCTCACCCTGATGATGCGGAACTCGGCGTCGGGGGGACGATCCTTTGTCTGATCGGGCAAGGGTGGAAGGTCGGAATCCTCGACTTGACCGATGGCGAGCCGACCCCTCTGGGCAGCCGTGCATTGAGAATTCAGGAGACCGCCGCCGCGAACGTCGCGATCGGAAACCCCTGGCGCAAGAACCTTGGCCTGACGAACCGGAGTCTTGAGCCGACCCTCGCCAACCGCCGGGCTCTGGCGGCCGTCTTTCGCGAGGTGAAGCCCCGCTTGATCTTCGCGCCTTTCTGGGAAGACGCCCACCCGGACCACCTCGCGGCGACGAAGCTGGTCGAGGACGCCCGGTTCTGGAGCAAGCTCTCCAAGTCCGACATTCCCGGAACCCCGTTTCACCCCGCGCGCGTCCTCTACTACTTCAGCGTCCACCTCAGGATCGTGGAGCGCCCGAGCTTCGTGCTCGACATCTCCGACCAGGCCGAGGCGAAGCGGAAGGCCCTGGAGAGCTACCGTTCGCAGTTGGTGGATAACCAGCCGAAGGACGGTCCCGGAGTGATCGACGCCGTCTTTGACCGGACGCGGTTCTGGGGGAATCTGACCGGTGTACGACACGCCGAGCCGTTCGCGAGCCGTGAGCCGGTCGGGTTGCGGGGGCTCGGAGACTTGCTTCTTTGAGGGAAGATGGGGAATCGTTTCCGCAGAAGAGCAATAACAGATGACGGATGGCGGATGACGAATCAGAAAGAAAATGCAAGCATGCGAGCAAATCGTTCCCCGATCCGTCCGCCCGATCCGTCATAAGTCATTCGGCATCCGCCATTTTCGGTTCTGGGCGGGGTCTGAAGTCGACTCAGCCCGCCCGGACCCGAACGCGGCGGCCTTCGACCTTCAGCCGGCCGTCGGCGTAGAGGCTGATCGCCTCGGGGAGCGCCTGGCATTCGGCCTTGAAGACGCGTGCCGCCAGGGATTCCGGGGTGTCGG
>JAYUFP010000176.1:0-2307 GCA_043738665.1 Isosphaeraceae bacterium | reverse complement strand
TTTGTCGGCGGCGTCGGCCCTGCCGAAAAGCACGGTGTTTCCGTCGTCGTGGAACGGAATCCAGTTCTTGCTTCGCGAGAGCGTGCGATAGGTAATTTCAGCGGAGTTCGGTTGGAGCATCACCACGCTCACCTTGGCCTCGTCAAGAATCGGCTTCCAGACGGCGATGTCGTCGTCGCGGAGCGCTTTTTTCACGGTGTCGAGCTTCTCAAAAAGCTCGGGGCCGAAAAGGTGGCGGCGGCTATCGACGAACGTCTTGCGGACGGGAGACGACCGCCAGATCAGCATGTCCCCCTGGTTCAGGGAGGTGTTCAGGACGTTCCCCTGAATCGGGGCGGCCTTGAGCAGGTCGGCGGACTCGAAGGCGAAGTCGTCGCGGTCGAAGCCGAATCCGAACTTACCGTCCGCGGAGTTCAGGCCGTAGCCGGTGAGCGCCATCCAGACGCCGCCGAAGAGTGCGGTGATGGTAACCATCCGCCCGCCGACCGACCAAAAGCTCCAGCCCAGCCCGATGCGCCCTTCGCTCCCCATCGTGTCGAGATACCACTCCTGGCCGTTGAGCGCGAGGGTCACGGCGAAGACCAGGCCGAACTCCGCCGAGAAACGGATCATCACGCCCCAGAGCAACGAGGCCAGAGCGTAGGCCAGGAACCGGCTGAGGTTAAACCGCTTCCGATTGAGCGCGAACGAGAGCAGGCCGACGCCGACGTAGATCACGTAGGTGGCAATATACTGCCGCCAGAGCCACAATCCGTCCGGGCCGTATTCCTTGATTGCCTGCTCCTTGATCGCGTTCCCGAAAAACGAGAACTGGTCGCTGGTCATCGTGCCGGTCGCCGGGCGGAAGAACGCGAAGACCCAGTCCATGGCGGTCGGATAAATCCGGTAGAACGACGGGTTGGCGAGACAGATCAGGGCGCAGGCGGCCAGGATGCCGAGTCCGAACTGGAGAGAGAAATGTCGAGCCGACCCTTCATAGGGGCGGCCTTTCCGGACCCGTCCCAGGACCACCATGCCAAGGAGCATCAGGCCGGTCAGGAAGGATTCATCGACGTTCGCCCAGATCAGGAACAGCGGGATCAACGCGTAAGCGGCGGCACGGCTGCCGTTTTCGGTGGCGCGGAATATGAGCCGGAGTTCCATGGCGAGGAGCAGCAGCCCCCACGTTTCCGGCGAGACGATGGCCGGTCTGGCAAGCCCGCCCAGCAAGATTCCGGTGGGGGCCGCCATCACGCCGACCGCCAACATCACGCAGATCGCGCTCCACCAGCGCCCGGGTCCTTTTCGGCGGATTCCGAGAAGCAACAGGGCGGTGAAGACTCTCGCGATGGCGTTCACGGCGATGAGAACCCCCGCTCCGACCTGCTCGGCCTTCGCGGCGGTTGCGGCGGAGTCATTGGGGTCGATCGGCGAGAAATCCCCCGCCGCGTTGAAGAGGACTGAGTGTGACCACTCGAAGGCCCAGGGGATGTTGACCCACGGCTTGCCTTCCTCAGTGTAAGAAAACGGGTCGGTCGTCACTGGCGCGACTTTTGCGGCAATTAAGTTCCCGAGTTGGAGCTGCGTCCAGATCGACGAGTGGGTGACTTTGTTCGCGGAAACGATGAACGCCAGGAGCAAGACTGCGAGCGCGACGTACACGTCGTAGTAGGAGTTCCACTCGACGACGCGTTCGGGCGTCCACGGTTCCGGCGCGGGTTCTTCCGCCGCGGTCGCCTCGTCCGCCCCGACGGGTTCAGTCACGTCAGGCTCGATGTCGGACTTCGGCACCGGGTTTGTTTTTTTCGATTCGGTCATCGGGAGATTCGCGGATTGGATGATCTTGACGAAGAAATAGGAGGCTCGCACCGAAGGTGCAGACCCTCCATGCTAGAAGTGTCGCCGCGAGCCGGTCAAGGGGGGTGAGCATCGCCATCGTCGGCGCGAGAACCCGGCCCCCCTCGAAATCATCGGGAAACGCTCGGTCGCGTCGCCGTTTCCCCGAAACCGTTGCGGTGGGATTCGCCCTGAAACCGGGTACGATCTTCCGTAAGTTCAGATCTCGCGTGGAGAAGCGCTGCCCACGTTGACTTCGCCCCTTGTATTTCTAAAATGCGAAGGTTGAATCCGCGGAGTGTGTGCTTTCTGAGAATATCGACCCTCAAGAGGTTTCGCCCGGCCCATGCGAGTGCTCACCGCGATTCCGGTCTATAACGAGCAAGCGCACCTGGAACCGGTGCTTAACGAGGTGCTTCGTCACGCCGGTGACGTTCTCGTCGTCGATGACGGCTCGACCGACGACACGCCCGGCTTGCTTCGGAACTTCCC
>JAYUFP010000175.1:0-2308 GCA_043738665.1 Isosphaeraceae bacterium | reverse complement strand
CTCGGGCCTTGGCCATCGGTTAGTCTCGCGTTGCGGTCGTCAGGTTCGAGGAACGAGGGAAAACCGGATGACGGATGGCGAATAACGGATAAGAGTTTGATGATTCATCAACGTACTGATCCGGTCCGTTTTCCGTACTCCGCCATTCGTCATCCGACATCATCAATTCTCAACCCTTGGCACCCGCCAAGGCGGCCGCGGGGGACGCCGACGGCTTGTAGCGGGCCTTGAACTCCGTGATCGCCGCCTTGAGGTCGGTCAGGATCGTGTCCGTCAGCTTCTTGTCGCGATTGAGGGCCTCTCGCATCTGCGGCTTGTGGTCCCGGATGAAGGCGAGGAACTCTTTCTCCCAGCGCTGAACTTCTTTGACGGGAACCTCGTCGAGGTAGCCTTCGGAGCCCGCGAAGATGCTCATGACCTGATCGACGACGTCCATCGGCTGGTACTGCGGCTGTTTCAGGAGTTCGACCATCCGGTAGCCGCGGTCGAGCTGGAGTTGCGTCGCCTTGTCCAGCTCGGTTCCGAGCTGGGCGAAGGCTTCGAGTTCCCGGAACGCCGCGAGGTCCAGCCGCAACCCCCCGGCCACTTTCTTCATGGCGGGGATCTGGGCTTTGCCTCCCACCCGGGAAACGCTGATGCCTACGTCGACGGCGGGCCGGACGCCCGCGAAGAACAGGTCCGGCTGGAGGTAGATTTGGCCGTCGGTGATCGAAATCACGTTCGTCGGGATGTAGGCGGACACTTCGCCTTCGAGCGTCTCGATCAGCGGCAGGGCCGTCAGCGAGCCTCCCGATGCGGTGGTCTTGACGACCTTGTGTCCCTCGGCGAAGTGCGACTTCAACTCGTGATTCGCCTCTTCGAGCCCGGGGACGCCGAGGTAAACCTTTTTGTTGACCCCTTGGCCGTCGGTGACGTTGTCCGTTGAGGCCGAAGCCGGCATGATCACGTACTTGTTCGCCAGCTTGGCCGAACGTTCGAGGAGGCGGGAGTGTGCGTAGAAGACGTCGCCCGGGTAAGCCTCGCGGCCCGGCGGGCGGCGGAGTAGCAACGACAACTCGCGGTAGGCGACGGCCTGCTTCGAAAGGTCGTCGTACACGCAGAGGGTTGCTCCCCCCTTCTCGTACATGAAGTACTCGGCCATCGCCGCGCCGGCGTACGGGGCGAGGTACTGAAGGGAGGCGGGGGCACTCGCTCCGGCGGCGACGACGATCGTGTAATCCATCGCGCCGTTTTGCCTGAGAACCTCCACGAGGCTGGCGGTGGTGGACTCCTTCTGGGCCACCGCGACGTACACGCAAATGACGCCTTGACCCTTCTGGTTCAGGATCGCGTCCATGGCGATGGCCGTCTTACCGGTCTTCCGGTCGCCGATGATCAGCTCGCGCTGACCGCGGCCGAGCGGCGTCATGGCGTCGATCGCCTTGACGCCGGTCTGCATCGGCTCCTCGACCGGCTGGCGGTCGGCGATGCCGGGCGCGGCCGACTCGACGGCACGGCTGTGGGGCGTGACGATCGGCCCTTTGTTGTCCATCGGCTCGCCGAGCGGGTTCACGACCCGCCCGATCATCGCCTCGCCCACCGGCACCCGCAGAAGCCGGCCGGTCGCCGTGACCGTTTCGCCTTCTTCGATGCCCGTGTATTCGCCGAGGATGATCACACCCACCGACGACTCTTCGAGGTTGAAAGCGAGGCCGCGGATCGGTTCACCGCTCTTGTTCTTGGCGGTGAACGACACCATCTCGCCGGTCATCACGCCCGAGAGCCCGTAGACCCGCGCGATCCCGTCGCCGACCTCGAGCACTCGCCCGACCTCGGTCCGGGTGACCTCGGCCTGGAACTGCTCGATCTCATTCTGAATGACTGAAGTGATCTCGTCGGCTCTGAATTTCATGCGTCTTTCCTTCAATCAGTCGTTGTCGGAGCTGTTCCAAGCGGTTGCGAACCGAGGCATCGTAAACGTCGTCGCCCACCTGGACGACGATGCCGCCCAGGAGCGAGGGGTCGACCACGACGCTGATCACCGGCGTGCCCTTGAGCGAGTGGGCGAGCCGGTCGCGGATTGCGTTGATCTGTTCTTCAGTCAGCGGCACGGCCGAACGGACGGTTACCGGTTTACGATTCCGGCGGCGGTCCCAGGTCGCCCGCGCCGCCTCAACGACCGGCCCGAGGAGTTCGAGCCTGCCGTGGCGGTTGAGGACTCTGAGGAATTTCAAGGACGTCGGCATCGCATGGCCCTCAAAGGCCTGGACGATGATCCGGTCCTTCTCGGCAGGGCTCCGTAAGGGCGATCCCATCATGACCGCGAACG